>JALWHQ010000305.1 GCA_026983525.1 Anaerolineae bacterium
GCCAACACGTCGCAGCGTCCACTGAGCAAGGATACCAGCGCGTCCTGAGGGCGTGAGTAAAAGCGCACAATCACCGACGGGATACGGGGAGCCCCCTTCTTCCGTGTGGTGTACATGGGGTTCTGGGCGAGGATCAGGGCCTCCCCCGGCTGCCACGTTTGCACGCGGTATGGCCCCACTGCCGGCCAGCGCTTGCCCAGGGCTGCAAGTTTCGCCTGGGGATCCGGGGCTTCCTCGAGCAGGTGCGTGGGGTAAGGGCCGAAGACATAGGTCGCGTACAGCGGAGTCATAAGGCCCTGCCGTAGGACAACGGTGAACGTGTCCGGTGTGGTGGCCCGCACGTCCTCGACCTCGGCCGCGCGTTCCTGCATCTCTGGAGCCCCCCACCCCTGCCGCGCCCACTGCCATGCGGTGACGAAATCCTGCGCGGTGAGCCGCGTTCCATCCTCCCACTGCACATCCGAACGCAGCCGGAACGTGACTTCCAGGTGACCATCGGGCCCCTCCTCGCCCACCAGCCGCGCGTCGCCGTTGTCCAGGGAAGGCACACGGGTAAACAGGTCAGTGATGAGCGTCCCATCGGGCGCGGGAGCAACCACCAATCCGGTAGTGAGGGCGCGAATGAGCGCGCCCGTGTCCGTGGTGTCGCTCAGTGGGTCGAGGGATGGGGGCTCTTGGCCGGCGCATATGACCACACGGTCGGGAACGGGAGTCGAGGGTATGGCCGTGGGGGTGATCACGCGCGTGACCACGCGGGTGACGACGACGGTCTCGCGCACCACGCGCGTCACAGGCATGGGTGTCGGTGACGGAGGAGGAGAAGGTCGGGCGCACGCGGTGAGGGCCAAGAGGAGGAGGATTGCGGCTGAAATGCCCCATCGCAGGGCGAGCCCCGTTGCCCTCCCTGCGATGGGTGTTGTCTGTCCCTTGCCCGCGCGTTTTGTCACGTTACACTAAATAACAGGCGACGTAGTGTTCCCCACCCTTGTCTTCCAGCGGGGGATGATCCTGGACATCGCAGATGCCTTCCTTGGCAATGGGGCAGCGGTTGTAGAACCGACAGCGCGGGGGCGGGTTGATGGGGGTGCTCACAGCCCCGCGAATCTCGATAACTTCGCGCTTGTACGTGGGGTCGGGAATGGGCACGGCGGAGAGGAGGGCCTTGGTGTAGGGGTGCTGTGGGTTGTGGAGCAATTCCTCCGTTTCCGCCATCTCCACAATCTTGCCCAGGTACATGACCGCAATGTGGTCACACATGTAGCGGGCGACGGCCAGGTCGTGGGTGATGTAGAGGTAGGAGATGTTGAACTGAGCGGCCAGGTCTTGCATGAGTTGCATGACGCCCGTGCGCACGGAGACGTCGAGCATGGACGTGGGCTCGTCGGCAACGACGAAGGACGGGTTGATGATCAGCGCGCGGGCAATGGCCACGCGCTGGCGCTGGCCGCCGGAAAGTTCGTGCGGAAAGCGGAAGAGGAAACTTTCGGGTGGGGTAAGCCCCACCAGGGCCAACAGTTCCGCCACACGTTCCTCACGCTCGGCCACGGTGCCGATGTTCTGTACGGTCAGGGGCTCGGCCACGATGTCGTAAATCGTCAAGCGAGGGTTCATCGATTCGTAGGGATCTTGGAAAATCATCTGCACGTTGCGGCGAAACCGATGCAAGGCCTTGCCCTTCAATGAGGCCGCGTCCACGAAACCGTTGATGTGATGGACGTCTTCCAACGCGGCCTCGTCCTCTTCCTTGAGGTGAAAGAGGATTTGACCCTCCGTGGGCTCGAGAAGCCGAACCAGCAACTTGCCGGTTGTGGTCTTGCCACAGCCCGATTCGCCCACCAGGCCAAGGCTTCGGCCGGGAAAAATCTCAAAGGAAACGCCATCCACGGCGTGGATAAAGTCTTTGGCCTTGCGGAAGAGACCTTTGGAGACAGGAAACCACTTGCGCAAGTTCTCGACTTTTACCAATGGCTCGGGACTCATGCAGATTCCTCCCCAACAGGATGCCAGCAAGCGGCCATATGTCCAGGAGCGAAGGTGGTGTATTCGGGTTCACGCTCGCGACAAATGCTGGTAGCGAAAGGACACCTCGGATGGAAGCGGCAGCCGCTGGGTGGGTGTAGCAAGTCGGGCAATTCCCCGGGAATGGTGATCAGTTGGCGTTTTTCGCCGTGAATGCTGGGGAATGCTTTGAGCAGGGCTTCGGTGTAGCGGTGCTTGGGGCGAAGGAAGATGTCCTCCGCCGAGCCGATTTCCACAATCTTACCCGCGTACATCACCGCGATGCGCGTGCTGATCTCCGCCACGACCGCGATGTCGTGGGTGATGTATACCATAGCCATGTCCAGGTTGTCTTGAATCTTGAGTAACTCCTGCAGGATATGGTGTTGCACGATCACGTCCAATGCCGTTGTGGGCTCATCCGCGATGAGCAGGTCGGGTTCGCAGGAAAGGGCCATGGCGATGATGGCGCGCTGGCGCATGCCCCCGCTGTACTCGTGGGGGTAGCGATCCATAAGCGCGGGGTCCAGGCCTACCAGTTCGAACAATTCGGCCACGCGCTTGCGGGCTTCATCTCCATAGGCTACCCCATGTGTTTCCATGGCCTCAATAATCTGATCCCCCACCTTGTACACCGGGTTCAGGGTGTTCATGGCGGCCTGGAAAATCATGGCGATGCGCTTCCAGCGGTAGCGCCGAATTTCCTCCTCCGGCAGGGTGAGGAGGTCAACGCCGTTCATCCACACGTGTCCGTCCTTGATGTGCGCGTTTTCGGGCAGCAAGCGCATGAGGGCAAAGGCCATGGAACTCTTGCCGCTTCCAGACTCGCCAACAACGCCAAGAATCTCACCCCGTTGGAGGTCGAAGGTTACGTCGTCCACCGCGTGGACGTCCCCTTTTCGGGTGGTATAGTGCATGACCAGGTGTTCCACTCGAATAACCGGTTCGGGCATTTGGAAGTCTCCACATGTGCAAATGGTGTAAGGTGACCCGTGGTTGGGTTTACCGTCTTCGGAGTCGCGGGTTCACGATCTCGTCCAGAGCACGACCTACCAGATAGAAAGCCGAACAAAGGAGGGTAATGGCCAGGCCGGGCGGTATGACCAGCCACCAGTACTTAGCGCCACTGAGCAAATACCCTGCCGTCTGGGTGGTGTGAATCATAATCCCCCATGACATGCGGATGTTGATCAGGCCGAAGAAGGAGAGCACGGCCTCGGAGAAAATGGCGCCGGTAACGGTGAACATCATGTACAGGAAGGAGAGGGGCAACAGGTTGGGAATGAAGTGGGTGAGGATGATGTGGCGGTCGTTGCCGCCGGCCACGCGCGCGGCCTCAATGTAAGGTTTGACCTTGACGGACAGGGCCTGGGACTTGATGATCACCGTCGTGCCGCCAAAGCCCGAGAGGATGCCGATGACAAGGGCGAGTTTGAACATGCTCAGTTCAAACAGGGCACTGAGCACGATGAGGATGGATACGAACGGCAACATAATGATCAGGTCGGCCAGGCGCATGAAAATCGTGTCCACCACGCCCCCGTAGTAGGCGGATATGGCCCCTATCAGCGTAGCGATGCTCACGGTAATAAGAGCGGCGACCACGCCTAAGATGAACTCTGTCTGCGTGCTGTACATTAACTGGCTCAGCACATCTCGCCCCAGGGGGTCGGTGCCCAGGAGGTGTTTAGCAGAGGGAGGAGCCGGGTGCATGAGGATATCGAAGTCGTAGCCCGTCACCGGATCGTAGATGGTGGGATCCCACACTGTATTCATGAGAATCGGGTGGGCGAGGCCCATCAGGGCGAAGAAGATAATGATGCCCAGCCCCACCAGGCCGACCGGGTTTTCCCGGAAAAGTGCCCAGTTCTCGCGCAGGCTCCGCCAGAAGAGACGCAGACGGACGCGCCACAAGGGCTGGATGGTGACCGTTGATTGGGCCGCTGTTGTGTTCGTCACAATAACGTCCTCCTGAAGTTTAAAGTCATGGGCGGTGAGGT
>JALWHQ010000306.1 GCA_026983525.1 Anaerolineae bacterium
GACCGCGAAGAGGATCGCATCCACTCCCTGAGCAGCCGCGAGAGCATCCTCAAAATATCGGCGGGCAACAGGAGGGAATTGGCGAGCCAACCATTGCATTAGGCGCCAACTCCGTCCTGACGTTCGATGAATGGCCTCTTCGAAGACCTCACGAGGATTCACATGAAGAGGATGAAACTCCAACCCCCATCTTTCGACAAGAGAAGCAAATGCAGGCGCGGTAAGGAAGCGCACGCGATACCCGGCTCGTTGGAGACCTAACCCCAAAGCCACGTATGGTTGAACATCGCCCCGTGTGCCCACAGAGGTTATGAGAAGCGTCTTTTGACTCATCCTCCATCTCCCTTACTCACGAATTGTACCTGAAAGCGAGAGCGTTTGCCCATTCACTTTCAGACCTTCTCGAACCCGCGCCGTAGTCCACGAGAACGAATAGAAGATGTGGGTATAGCATCATCAACGTTACCTTACCCCCGGACGAACACATCCCCCACGTGGATGATTGTAGGCGGAATGATCTGCGTCATTGGACATTTATAGGATCTGGATGTAAAATGAGCGCTGGCAGTAGAAAGGCTGTCCAAGAGATTTTATATCCTTCAAAGGAGAAGGAGCCATGAGCGACAAAGTGTTGTCGAAGGAACTCAACCCCTTCTTGATCGCCCAGCGGCAGTTCGATGAGGCCGCGGAACTCCTCAACCTCGACCCCGCCACACGAGAATTCCTCCGTTGGCCCATGCGGGAGATCGTTTTCCAGATTCCGGTACGCATGGACGACGGGAGTGTGCGTGTCTTCAAGGCATTTCGTGTGCAATACAACACCGCGCGGGGTCCGGCAAAGGGTGGCATTCGCTTCCACCCTGAGGAGACGCTGGACACGGTGCGAGCATTGGCTGCGTGGATGACCTGGAAGACCGCCGTGATGGATCTGCCCCTTGGTGGTGGCAAGGGAGGTGTTATCTGCAACCCGAAGGAAATGTCCCCCGGAGAACTGGAACGCCTGAGTCGCGGGTACATCCGCCAAATCGCCCGATTCATCGGGGCCAACATTGATGTGCCTGCCCCCGATGTATACACCAACCCACAGATTATGGCCTGGATGATGGATGAATACGATACCATCACCACCGAGTGGGAACCGGGCGTAATCACGGGCAAGCCTGTGGAACTGGGCGGCTCGCGTGGACGCATCGATGCTACAGCGCGAGGCGGCATCTACACCGTGCGTGAAGCGGCCAAAGTCCTGGGTCTTGACCTAAAAGGACAGCCTGCGGCCATTCAGGGCTATGGGAACGCCGGCTCCTTTGCCCACAAGTTGGCTGTGGAGATCCTGGGCATGAAGGTGGTGGCCGTCTCCGACTCCAAGGGGGGCATTTACGATCCGGATGGCCTCGACTACGAGCAGGTTCTGGAACACAAGCGTCGCACCGGATCCGTGGTCGGCTTCCCGGACACGACAAGCATTACCAACGAGGAACTGCTTGAATTGCCCGTGCTGGTCCTCTTCCCCTCCGCCCTGGAGAACGTCATCACAGCGGAGAATGCCCCGCGCATCAAGGCCAAAATCATTGCCGAACTGGCGAATGGCCCCACTACACCCGAGGCCGATCACATCTTGCATGAACGGGGCATTTACGTTATTCCCGACTTCCTCTGCAACGCCGGTGGTGTCACCGTCTCCTACTTCGAGCAAGTACAGGATGCCATGAATTATTACTGGTCCGCAGAGGAAGTCTACGAGAAATTGGACCAAAAGATGACCAAAGCCTTCCACGACGTTCATGAGATGGCCACGGAACGCAAGGTCCACAACCGCCTGGCCGCGTACTTGGTTGCTGTTTCCCGGGTAGCCAAAGCCATGAAACTACGCGGTTGGGTGTAAAAGTCCATACAACACGGTGACGAAGCCCCTAAGGCGGAGGCCTTGATTTCAGCCTCCGCCTTTTTTCATCCCAAACCCTCATACCTGGCCTTTTGACAAAAACCCGAGGCTTTGAGAAGGGAGGAAAAAAGTCCAGGAACCCTTCGGATGATCTATATCATACCGTTCTTTACCTCTTCCTGTTATCTTATGCTCAGCAAAGCAATGGAGACATCTTCCATGGCACACCGGGTGTTGATTCCTCTGGATGGATCCAAAGTGGCGGAAGAAGCCATCTCCTATGTGATGGCGTTGCTTCCCCCTGAGATAACTGAGATCCATCTGCTGACGGTGTTGCCTGAATTGGAACGTCTGAATCACATTGTTCAGTTTGCAGTTATCAACCAACAATTAGAAGAAGTCAGTAAAATCACCCGTAAGCAGCAAGAACAGTACACCCGGGCTTATCTGGACATGGTGGCATGGAACCTGGAGGATACAGGGTACAATGTGACAACTCACCTGATGTACGGTCAACCTGCGGATGGTATTGTCCGGATGGCCCAGGCTCTTAAGGTGGATTTGATAGTGATGACATCTCACGGACGGGGTGGAAATCTGCTTTGGCGCTATGGAAGTGTAGCCGAGCGGGTATTGGAGGCGAGTGAATCGCCTGTGCTGATCATACCCGTCCGAGATGCCTTACGTACAGCCCAAGAGATTCCCGAGGAATCCGAGATGGCTGTCTGACATTGGCAATTCCCGAAGCGATCACCTGCTTCGGTGATGCTTTTGGAATTGCGGCCGGGTACACTGTCATAGGGGGATATACCCCCACCTGACAACCGACGCCGCG
Source organism: Anaerolineae bacterium (assembly GCA_026983525.1). Classification (GTDB taxonomy): domain Bacteria; phylum Chloroflexota; class Anaerolineae; order JAADDB01; family JAADDB01; genus S141-23. Next base: position 2,718 of record JALWHQ010000306.1, read on the forward strand.
CTTGGGGAAGGCATGGGTCGCGAGGCCCATGCCTTTCTCATTTACGTTCTCTCTACCGCCACCGCGCACACTTTGTACTCGGGAATCTTGGCCCGCGGGTCGAGTACGTCGTTGGTCAACTCGTTGGCCGCGGCCTCCGCGAAGTGGAAGGGGATGAAGACGGTTCCCTTGGGCGAGCGCGCGGTCACCCGCACCTTGACCACAATCTCCCCGCGCCGCGAGCGCACCTTCACCATGTCGCCCGTGTCCACGCCCAGCCGCTCCGCGTCCTCGGGGTGAATCTCCACCGTGGGCTCGGGGTAGGCATCCTCCAGCCGCGAGTGACGGGTGAGGGTGCCGCCGTGCCAGTGGTAGAGGACGCGGCCCGTGGAGAGGATGAAGGGGTACTCCTCGTCGGGCCACTCCGCGGAGGGGGTGAATTGCAGGGGGGCGAAGCGGCCACGCCCGCGCGGGAAGGACTCCGCGAACAGGTAGGGCGTGCCGGGATGGACGGGGCTGGGGCAGGGCCAGTGGACGCCCCCTTCCCGCTCGATGCGCTCGTAGGAGATGCCCTGGAACGCGGGCGTGAGCGCGGCCATTTCCTCCCAGATTTCCCCAGGATGGGCGAAGTCGAAGCCCGCGCTGACCGCGCGGCCCAGTTTCGCCTCCACCCGCTTGGCCAGGTCGCAAATGATGGCCCAGTCGTCACGGGCCTCCCCCGGCGGGGGCACAGCCCTGCGGATGCGCTGCACGCGGCGGTCGGTGTTGGTGAAGGTGCCGTCCTTCTCCGCGAAACTGGTGGCGGGCAGGAGGATGTCCGCGTACGCGCCCGTCTCGTTGAGGAAGATGTCCTGCACGAGCACGAAGTCCAACTGCTCCATGACGTGGCGGGAGTGGCGCAGGTTGGGCTCGCTCATCATGGGGTTTTCGCCCATGATGTAGTAAGCACGGATGCGTCCCGCCTCCGCGGCCTCCACCATCTCCATCGTGGTCAGCCCCACCTGACCCGAGAGGGGCACGCCCCAGGCGGCCTCGAACTTGGCCCGCACCGCGGGGTCGTCCACCCGCTGATAGCCGGGGTAGACATTGGGCAGGCCGCCCGAGTCGGAGCAGCCCTGGACGTTGTTCTGCCCGCGCAGGGGGTTGAGTCCCGTGCCGGGCCGCCCGATGTGACCCGTGAGCAGGGCCAGGTTGGAAAGGGCGAGCGCGTTGTCGGTGCCGTGGCTGTGCTGGGTGATGCCCATGCCCCAGTAGATGGCCGCGGCGCGCGCGGTGGCGTACATGCGCGCGGCCTCGCGGATGAGATCCGCGGGCACGCCCGAGACCTCCTCCGCCCACTCGGGGGTGAAGGGTTCCAGGGAAGCCGCGTACTCGTCGAAGCCCTCGGTGCGCGCGGTGATGAACTCTTTGTTGTACAGCCCTTCCTTGACGATGACGTAGGCCATGGCGGAGAAGACCGCGACGTCGGTGCCCGGTTTCTGGCGCAGCCACAGGGTGGCGAAGCGGGTCATTTCGATGCCGCGCGGGTCGACGACGATGAGTTTGGCGCCGTTCTTGACCACGGCCTCGCGCAGGAAGGTGCTGATGACGGGGTGGGTCTCGGTGGTGTTGGAGCCCGTGACGATGAAGCACTCCAGGTGCTTCATTTCGGCCACGGAGTTGGACATGGCCGCGGAGCCGATGGTGTAGGAGAGCGCGGCCACGGACGCGGAGTGACAGAGCCGCGCGCAGTGGTCCACGTTGTTGGTGCCCAGGACCGCGCGCACGAACTTCTGGAAGAGGTAGTTGTCCTCGTTGGTCGCCTTGGCCGAACAGAAGGTGCCGATGGCGTCGCCGCCGTGGGCCTTGACAATCTCGGCCAGTTTCTCCGCGGCCAGGTCCAGGGCCTCCTCCCACGTGGCCTCGCGGAAGCCCTCCAGGCCCACAGGCCGACGGGGCTTGCGCCCCAGGTCCTTGCGGATGAGGGGGCGCGTCAATCGCGCGGGGTGGTGCACGTAGTCTGTGCCGAAACGCCCTTTGACGCACAATCGCCCGTAGTTGGGCGCGGCGTCCCAGGGCGCGGTGACCTGGTAGATGATGCCGTCCTTGACGTGCAGGTCGATCTGACACCCCACGCCACAGTAGGGGCACGTGGAGCGCACGGTGCGGTCGGCGCGGATGGGGGGAGCGACCTGAAAGCGGACGGCGGACTTGAGCATGGTGCCCTCCTTCTTTAGGTTAAAGGTTACAGGTTACAGGTTAAAGGTTGAAGGTTGAAGGTGGTTAAGCGGCCGCAGGCAGAAAGGTGCGTACGTCTACCTGGACGCCGTTGTGATAGGCGTCTTCGGCCATTGAAAGCAACTGACTCGTCACTTTCTCGGACAGATAAGCCTCCCCACAGTTGTTGCATACATCCGCGGGCACGTTTCGGAAAACGATGACGGTCTCGTCTCTCTCCAGCGTAATCGTTGTTACGCCGGGATGTGTTTCACCCACCTTGCATACGGGGCATTTCATGCCGCTATCCCATTACTTCAGACAAGAATTTCATCAAAGTTTCCCACGCCTGGCGGGCGGTGGGTTCGTCGTAGCCTTTGGCATCCGGGCGCATGAAATCGTGGCGCGCGTCGGGGTAGATGTGGATGTCGTGCGCGACTTCGGCGCGGGCGAGCACCTGGCGGAAGACGTCGATGTCCGCGGAGGGGACGGCTTTGTCGCGCGCGCCAAAATGCCCCTGGACCGCGGCGCGAATGTCCCCCGCCTGGCGCACCACGTCGCTCACGGGGCTGTAGAAGACGATGACGGCCCTGGGGGGAATGCGCGTGCGCGCGGCGGTGAGCAGGGCCAGCGTTCCATAGTGCTCGAAGCCAACAATGGCCGTCTCGTGTTCGTGGACGTAGGCCTGGTTGCGCAGCCAGGCGAGGGCCAGGCGCACCTCCTCCTGGCCCTCCTTCAGGGCAAGGCGATGCATCCACTGTTTGGCCTCGCCATCCGAAGTGGGACGACGGCCATCGTACAGGTCAGGGGCCATGACCGCGTAGCCTGCGTGGGCGAGTTTGTGCACGTACGCGCGCATCACCTCATCCAGCCCCCAGCGGTCGGGCAGGAAGAGAATGCCAGGGGCCACATGGTCGGGCGCGGGGCGCACCACATAGGCCCGATAGTCACGGGCGCGTCCGGGGTAGCGGATGATGTCTTCCACCATGTTCGGCCTCCAATGAGGACGATGGACGATGGACGATGGTCTAACTATCGTCTATGGTCCATCGTCCTTTCTTCCCACTGCTTCGGCGTGTAGCATTTCTGGAATCCCAACGCCTTCAGGACTTTTCCCCCCCATCCTTGCCCCTTGTAGGGCACACAGATAGTCTTTTCTGCGGGATAGAACAGATCTTCGGGCAGGCCGTGTTCCCGCCAGATAGCCTGCAGGGTGGCAAACTCCTCCTCGCTTAAGTTGAGCACCCAGCAGCATGTGTCATCGTGGTGGTCGAACTTGGGCCTTTGCTCCCGACGGGGAAGGGGACGGTCGTCCAGGAAGAGGGTAAAAAGGTCGTCGAGCAGGGAGTTGGCGAAAATCCAGTCTACCAGGTCGGCTACGAAGCGTTCCCGCGCGGCCGGGTCTTCGGGCAGGCGGCCTGTCCGTTCCTGGGGTTGTACGTCGCCGGACATGGGCGCGAGCAACTTGGCGTGGTAATGGGTACACCACCGACTGACCGCCATCGCGGTCACCCGCACCGCCTCCCGATACGGGAAGGTGTTCTTGTGATCCTGCAGGTAGTACAGTTCTGCCACGTAGAGGGTCATTGTCCCTGGCCAAGTGCTTATCATTCACCTTTCAGCAGGTCGCGCATCAAACGCTCAAACTCTTCCAACGATTCCACGTCCCGCAACGCGCGGTGCAACACCTCCAGGATTGTCACATCATCGATTCGTTTAAGACTGGGTAGGAGTCGCAAACCCTCTGCGCCAAACTTCAACTCCAGTGCCAAAGCAATACCCTCCAACAACCCCTCTCGTAAGCCTTCTGCGCGCCCTTCTTCCTTGATCAACGTATACGTTGCTGATTCGATCATGATATCCCGCCTCCTTGCTACCAACTGCTTGGGCAACTCCTTGGATACCAACCCAGCCAACAGGGCCATGATGGTCAGCATATCTCCCTTTGCCTGAAGGGTCAGATCACTTTCATATATACGCTTATCCGCTTCGTCTGTCAATGCCTCACCACCGTGCATCAACGGCACCAATGGTAGCAAACACACAGGGCCTCGTTCCACCACCTCTGCAGCATCTTCCTCATAAACTCGCACAAGCCGATATCGGAACTGTACCTCCCTATCCTTATACGTGTCTATGATGTGTCCTCCTGGTCGCAAGAGGAGAACGACGGTCAACGCATCGACACCTTCTCGTAGCATGTGGCGAGAACGATATTCCAGCAAACGCAGAGGCAATTGGGGATCCCAGCGCGTCTGTACTTCTATCAAGACAAGCAAGTCTTCCCCATGAGGCGTGGTCACGCGCAGAGGGAAGTCACTGCGACGGACACTTGTGGTTTCCTGGGGCACTTCGATAAGCATACAATGCTGGACCGGGATACCTGCCAGGTGCTCGAGGATGGCCTGACTGCAATGCCGCAGGAGTTCCTTGATAGCGATGTCATATTTCACTGTAGCCTCCTGGGAATATCCCGTCAGCCTTCGCCATGCCGCCGCTGCCAGATGGCCTCTCGCACGGGCACCCCTTCCTCGACCAGGAACTCGACCTTGGCTTCCAGCGCGTCGGTGGGGCACACGGCGACACAGTTGCCGCAGAAGACGCAGGTGGTCTCGGGCATGGGCGCGTGGAAGAAGGTGTCCACGCGCGTGTGGAACCCCCGCCCACTTAGCGTCAGCGCGTAGGTGAACTGTAAGTCATCCGCGCAGGCCTGCACGCAGCGCCAGCACAGGACGCACTTGTTGTAGTCGCGCACGTAGAAGGCGTTGTCATCGAACACGGGGAACTCGCGGCGCTCGCCGCCCGCGAACCGCTCGGGGTCGACGCCCAACTCCTCGGCGTAGGCGGCCAACTCGGGCGCCTCGCTCAAGTCGACCGCGGAGTAGAGGAGTTCGAGGATGGTGCGGCGGGCGCGGCGCACGCGCTCGCTGTTGGTATGGATGACCGCGCCCTCGCGCACGCGGGCTACGCACGCGGGGACGAGCGTGCGCGCGCCCTCCCACTCCACCACGCATAACCGACAGAGCGCGTTCGCGGTCAGGTGCGGGTGATAACACAGCCGCGGGATGTGGATGCCCAGTTGTTCCGCGGCTTCGAGGATGGTCGTCTCAGGCGCGACATCAATCGTCTGGCCGTCTATGGTGATGCGCATGTTGTGAACTCCTGGGTCTTTTTGCGCTATTAATCTTGAATCAAACCTACTACGGTCTCCAGCACTTGACGAGCAACCGTCAAAGCCTCTACCGCATCCTCGTATGTGGGCAATCCCTCTGGTAAACTGCCTGGCAACGCGTCTGGATAACGAGTAGGAATGTAGAATCGGTCAAGCAGTTGAATTTCCACTTCGTCGCCAAATGGATTGGGCTCCAAGAGAGGCAGCAAATCGCTCAATAGATGTGTACGCGGAGGAGTTCCCCCTTGAGAGACAAGCAATCCTTTAATCGCTTTCTCAGCACATTGTTGGCTGTGGAAACAGACTTGATTGTAAAGGCCCTCCTGCATCGCGAGTTCCGCCATTCGTAAATCCTCGCGGGCGAAATGAAGCCAGCGTTCACCTGCTCCGTTCATATAGAACCTTCCCCTTGTTTACGATCTCGTTGCGCACAAAGGCGCGTTCGCGAGATAGGTGCTCGAACTCTTCTGGTGTGTATACTAAGATGTCCACACCGACACGCGGGCGTAAGAGTTTCATGACCTCCTTGATCCGGTCCAAGAATGGCAAATCTGTCTCCTTGATGATGACCAAATCCAGGTCAGACCACTCGCCTGTCTCACCTTGCACCATAGATCCAAAGAGAATGACTTTCTCAGGCCTGTATGTGCCGATGAGAATTTCCAGATATCGATTCAATTCTCTTTCCAATAGATTCTTACGCCGAACGACGGTTTTCATGCCCGTCGGTGTTAGGGTCATGATTCCTTCTGCTCCTTGTACTCTAGCACGCGCGAAACATCCAGGATTTCGATCCCAATCAGAATGCCCTCACGATCAAAATCCACATGCACCCCAGGAGCAACAACTTCAGTCCTAACCGCCCTTTTCCCCGCTTCACTCAGCCATATATAGATCAATTGTCGGGTTACATCGTACTCAATTCGCATTTCTCAAAAGGCTGCTCCTTCGCTCTTGCAATGATGGACCATCGTCTATCGTCCATCGTCCATCGTCATCCCCCCATCAGCGCCAACCCGCTGCGGATGGCGCTCCCCGCGGTCTGGCCCAGGCCGCAGATGGATGCGTCGATCATGGTGGCCCACAGGTCCTCCAGCCGCGCGCGGTCGCCGGGCTGACCCTGGCCCTGCCGCATCCGCTGGAGAATCTCCCACTGGCGCTGGGTGCCCAACTGGCAGGGGTAGCACTTGCCGCACGATTCGTGGGCGAAGAAGCGGGCGATGCGCAATAGCACCTCCCACATGTCGGCCCGGTCGTCGATGACCATGACCGCGCCCGAGCCCAACGGCGCGCCCACCTGGCGCAGGCCCTCGAAACTCATCTCCACGTCCAGGGCGTCGGGCCCCACGAACGCGCCCGCGGCCCCGCCGACAAGCACGGCCTGAATGCGGCGACCATCCTTCACGCCGCCCGCGCGCTCGATGAGTTCGCGCAAAGTGATGCTCATGGGCGCCTCGTACACGCCCGGGCGGTTCACCGCGCCACTCACACAGAAGAGTTTCGGCCCGGGCGCACCCGCGGGCCCGATGCTGCGGAACCACTCGGGGCCGTTGCGCACAATCCACGGAATGTTGGCGAAGGTCTCCACGTTGTTGATCACCGTCGGCTTGCCGAATAGACCGGCCTCGGTCGGGAAAGGCGGCTTCTGCCGCGGCTGCCCCCGTTTGCCCTCGATGCTCTCGAAGAGCGCAGTCTCCTCGCCGCACACGTACGCGCCCGCGCCGCGGCGCAACTCGATGTCGAAGGAGAAGTCGCTGCCCAGGATGCTCGCGCCCAGGTAGCCCGCCTTGCGGGCTTCCTCCACGGCGTGGGCGAGCCGCGTGTACGCCAGGGGATACTCCCCGCGCACGTAGATATAGCCCTTCTCCGCGCCGATGGCGTACCCGCAGATGGTCATCGCCTCAACGATGGCGAAGGGGTCGCCCTCCATGAGCACACGGTCCTTGAACGTGCCCGGCTCGCTCTCGTCCGCGTTGCAGACCACGTACTTGGGCGCGACAGGCTGGCGCGCGGCGCCCTCCCACTTGACGCCCGTAGGAAACGCCGCGCCCCCACGCCCCACCAGCCCCGACGCCTTCACCATCTCGACGATGCGTTCAGGCCGCAGCATCAGCGCGCGGCGCAACGCCTTGAAGCCCCCCTCAGCCTCATAATCGGCCAAGCAGGTGGGGTCGATACGGCTTATGCGGTGAAGAAGAATGGGTGTCTCCATAAGCCAACCTCGGAAATTGGATACCCGATACCCGATACCCGATACCGAGTATTGGGTATCAGGTATCGGGTATTAGAGCCGAAACGTTGTCCGGGGTTACCGGGCCATGCTCTTCCTCATTCACCATCACAAATGGCGCGCGCTCGCAGCGGCCCAGGCATGGGTGGACTTCCAGGGTTACCTTGCCGTCGGGAGTGGTCTCCCCGGCGCGGATGTCCAGGCGCGCTTCCAGCGCGGCCAGCACATCCTGGCTGCCGTTCAGGTAGCAAGGAACGTCGTCGCAAACGCGGATAATGACTTGGCCGACAGGGCGATCGTACAGCAGGCTGTAGAAGGAGATGACACCGTAGATATCGGCCAGGGGCACGCGGAGCCCATCGCTGACTTGCTTGCATACTTCCGGGTTTAGCCACCCCGTGATTTCCTGGACTTCTTGCAGGCAGGGGAGCAATCCGGCACGGCCGTGGGGTGCCCAACGGGTGATAATATCGGCTATAGCATCACGAGCAACCAACGGCATTGGTTCAGGCATAGCCGACCTCCAGGTTTCCCCCCACAGGTGTAAGGTATAAGATTTTACCTGTGGAATCCTTGGGGCTTACAGTGCTTTATCATAACACGATCAGGGTCAAAAGGCAATGCGCTTGACCATGCATTTTACATATAGAATACCATTGCCTAAATCCCTATCGCATGACGGCCGCAACACACCTCTCTTGCACCATCAACGAAACATTACCCCAGGAGACTCCCAGCCTTTCACTTTTCTGGGAAGGAGCATCTTGGGTTAATATCCCCTATGGCAATTCAGCCTGCATCATCTATCTTACAAGGAGTACATTACCTATGCATCAAGATCCTTTCGTCTCTCTCTTAATCATTACCGGATTAGCTGCCCTTGTTCCTATCTTAGCCAGGCAATTTCATCGTATTCAGTTACCCATTGTGGTCGGCGAAATCCTCGCCGGCATCATTGTAGGACGAAGCGGCCTCAATCTCATCGAACCGTCGGAAACACTAACGTTTCTGGCGGAGTTCGGTTTTGTCTACCTCCTGTTCCTCTCCGGCCTGGAAGTGGATTTCGATGCCCTGTTCCACACGGGAAGTGGAAGCGATGAAGGCCCGCTCTGGAAATCCCCCCTTTTTATGGCTGTGGTTGTTTTTCTACTCACAGTTCTGTTCGGATTCCTTAGTGCTCTGGGACTGAGCCAACTGGGACTTGTGGAAACCCCACTCCTAATCGGGTTACTCCTAAGCACGACCTCTCTCGGCATTGTGGTGCCTGTATTGAAAGAACGCAATCTCCTCGGGCGGGCCTACGGCCAGGCATTGCTACTCGCTGCCCTCGTAGCAGACTTCGCCACCCTGCTCTTGCTCACGGTGGTCATTGCGGTCATGTCTCAAGGCCTCACTCCTGACCTTCTTCTCATTTTCGTACTTCTCGTGCTCTTTGCCCTCTTCGCTCGATTAGGACAACAGGTAATGCAAATCAAGGCCTGGAATCGGATGGTGGAGGAGCTTTCAGCAGCAACGGCTCAGATTCGTGTGCGCGGTGCATTTGCCCTTATGGTTGCCTGGGTGGTTGTAGCTCAGGCCTTGGGGGTAGAGGTCATTCTGGGCGCGTTCCTGGCTGGCGTCATTGTCAGCCTATTGGCCGGTCGCGAGGAAGAATCCACGCTGCGTGAGAAGTTAGATGCCATTGGATACGGCTTCTTCATCCCTATTTTCTTCATCAGCGTAGGTGTTGGCTTCAACCTCCCCGCTCTCCTGTCCTCACCCCAAACCATCCTCTTGGTAATTCTGTTGGTCGTAGTCGCCTACATAGTCAAGTTGGTACCTGCTTTAGTATTCCGCCTGCGTTTCTCCTGGCGGGAAGCCATTGCCGGTGGATTCCTTCTCTCCTCCCACCTTTCGCTCACTATCGCTGCTGCAGCCATTGCCTTGGACATCGGCGCCATTGACGAGGTCGTCAACTCAGCGATCATCCTGGTGGCCATCGTAACTTGCACACTCTCCCCTTTCCTTTTCACACGCTTGTACCCGGCAGAGGCCAAGGTGAAGCGAGAGGGAGTGATTATTGTGGGTGGGGATGAAATGGCCCAACTATTAGCACAGCGTTTGGCACGGGTGGGAGAAACGGTAACCGTTGTGGGGCGTGATCCCGCGCGCATGGAGAAAATCAAAAGCCAAGGCTTTCGGGTTGTCATTGGACTACCCTCAGAGCCGGAGGTGTTGAAGGCAGCGGGTGCAGAACGTGCAGAAGCATTGGTAAGTGTGACGACGAACACGGAGATTCGAGAAGCGGTTTGTACTTTGGCACGGGAGATCTTCCACATTCCCACAGTGGTAGCACGTGTAGGCTCCATGCGCTCGGCCGAACGGCTACGCCGAATGGGCGTGCGAGTTGTCCAGCCTGCGTTGGCCACCGTCATTGCTTTAGAAGGGGCACTACGATTTCCCACCGCGTTCGACGTGCTTGTGCGCCAAGACGATGACGTAGAGGTAGGCGAGGCCGTGGTGCGCAACCCTCACATGGTCAATCGCCCCCTACGACGATTGCGCCTGCCGGGGAACGCGCTCATTCTCAGCATTCGTCGCGACAATACAGTTATCGTGCCTCATGGGGATGCGGTGCTCCGACGTGGGGATCGGGTCGCGCTCATCGGCAGCCCGGAGTCGGTGATGGAGGCCATTCGGATACTCGAGGCATAGGCCCAACAGGGGGGACAAGGTGTGGGGGCGGCGGATTCCAACTCCCGCCCCCACATGGGTTCCAACCTCTCTACCTCGCGGGCAAGGGCTTCCCCAGGCCGCGAACATCTCGCAGGACGCGTAGCATCTCCTCGTGAAGGCGCCCGTTACTGGCAACAATGTTGGGAGTTCCGGGGTGCCAGGGATTCCCGTAATAGTCGGTGACCACGCCCCCGGCCTCCTGTACGATGAGCGACCCGGCCGCCCAATCCCACGGCTGTAACTTGTGCTCCCAGTATCCGTCCAGCCGCCCGTCCGCCAGCCAGACCATATCCACGGTCGCGGCTCCGGCCCGCCGCACCCCCTGGCAACGCACGAGGAACGCGCCAAACTCGCGTACGTTGTTGTCCGGATCCACGGCTTTGTCATAGGGGAACCCCGTCGCCAGGAGGGCGTCCTGCAAGGAAGCCGTTTGGGAAACGCGTAAGGGGCGGGACGTGGCATCCCCCGGCCCTTCCGTCCAGGCGCCACCGCCGCGCGTGGCCCAATACAGGCGCTCGCGCGTGACATCGCACGTCACTCCAAGCACGACCTCTTTCCCTTCCACCAAAGCAATGGAGACCCCGAAGATGGGCAGCCGGTGCGCGAAATTCGTCGTGCCGTCCAGGGGGTCGAAGATCCAACGGCGACGTCCGCTGCCATGTTCCCCCGTCTCCTCCCCGAGAATGGCATCGTGGGGGAAGGCCGTGCGCAGTCGCTCCAGGATGAGGCGCTCGGACGCCATGTCGGCCTCGGTGACCAGGTCGATGACGCTGCTCTTGCGCTCGATCCGCCGTGGCCCCTCTTTGTAGATCTCGAGGAGCACGGCCGCGGCTTCCTTTACTACCTGTTTGGCGAACGCCAGTTCCCGCTCCATTTTCGCCTTCGGTCCATGATGTGTGCTCACTTGACCACCTTGTAGATGCGGGCGTTCCCCTCTTCGAACACTTTCTCCAATGTGCGGTCAAACTCCTTCTCGCGGTTGGGGCCCACGTTGTACTTCTGGCGCTCCTGGGATGCCACGACCAAGTAATCGACCCCGTATTGATTGAGCAGACCCAGCAATTCTTCCCCCCGCGCCTGGCGGTAGACGCGCTCGATGTCTGCCGCGCGCGTGCCCGCCTGTTTCTGCAAGGCCTCGGGCCCGCGCCATTGCCACTCGTGAAAATCCCACCCAAGCAAGGTGGGCCGACCGGTGAACGCGGATACCCGACCGAAGAAGGAGTAGGATCCCCCGGTCGCTTCCAGCACAATGTCGTCGTCATTCGCGTTGGCCCGTACCCAGCGGATGACCGCGTAGTCCTCGGGGAACGCCTTCGCCACCCAGGCCTCCCCATCGAGGGTGGGGCCCGCCTGGGCCAGCGTGGAGCGAGCGGGCACCGCGAGCACGGTGTAGACAAGCCCCAGCGCCACAAGCACGCCCGAGAGGGCCAACGCCACCGTGCGCCAGCGAACTTTTTGTCGGACGATGAAGGCGAGGGTCGAGGTGCCGGCCACCGCCCACAACACCCAGGCCTGGAAGTAGAACTTGAAGACCGTGTTCATGCGCGTGCCGAAGAGGTCCTTGATGTAGACGAACTCCACCGCGTAGGTGAGCAACAGACCCAGGGTGACAAGGAGCAGGTTGAACGTGGGCAGGTTCGGGCTCAAGCGCGCAACATGGGCGGGGGATTCCTCGGACGGATGGAATCGGCCAAGGAGGTGGGTGATCGCCCAGGCCAGCAGCACCCCCAGGATGAGGAACGTCCAGGGGTTGGTCAGGCGGCGAAGGGCAATAAACGCCAGCAGTTGCCCCATGCTGCGTCCACCCACGTTCTGCTGGACGACGGGGTTGGCAAACACCTGGTCGAGAAACTGGCGGCCCCCGGGTGTGAACAGAAAGGCGGTGACCAGAAGCGCTATCACGGCCCAGGGAACGAGCCACACCCCCACCAGCCAACGGCCGAAGGTCCCCCATGCCTCGGGTTTCCCCAGCCAGACAAGAAAAATCACGACCATGACCAGCAGGGGGCCAAACATGACGAAAAACTGGGGGAAGCGGGTTGGGTTGAAGAGGTTAGGCAGAATGCCCCCTGCCTGGGATTGAAAACCGATGTAGAAGGGCAAGTAGAGAAGCACCCCCAGAACGGCCAGGACAATGCCCGTGATCACCGCCCGCTCAACCCCCTCCCAAAAGACGGGAATGCCGTGCCGAGCCTCCACGGCCAGCATCACGCCCATGATCAGCGCCAAGTAGATGGGGAAGTCCCACGTGTTCAGAAACGCCAGTCCCCCCAGGGCCAGCGCGTACATGACGAGCAGCGTGGGGGACAGAATCTCCAGGGGAGTGCGAGCAGCACTCGGCAATCGGTTCACAAGGGGAAAGTCGTCGCCCGCGGGCTGTCGCCCCGACAGGAAGAGGGAGAGGGCCAGGCCAATGACGAGAAGGGCGAAGGGTAGCACCAACACGTGGGGATGCATGTCCCCCAGGATGAAGGAGAAGGCGGGGAACTCGTCGATGACTTCCATGGTGTTCCCCACCAGGTCCTTGTCGTGAATGACCCGGGATGCCTGCCACCACCAGATGAAGCGCTGGGGAATCCACGAGGCGGGCTGGGAAAGATCGTAAGGTTGGTTGATGCTGCGGATGTCCAACCATTGCCAGAAGGCCACCGGAAGCAGGCGACGGGCATAAAGGACTTCGAGGACGCCCTCCAGGTTGCCCA
>JALWHQ010000307.1 GCA_026983525.1 Anaerolineae bacterium
GCCGCCGTACACTACCTGGCTTCACCCCTCCTCCGGCAAAAAGCCAAACTTCAGGAGAGGGGTAAAGGCCGCCTTGGTCGTTCTCGCCAATGCTCGAGGGGTGAGGGGTGAGGGCCAAAAGGCCGACATCGTAAGTTCCCGAACGCTTTCTCTTACCACTACTCCCCAGGTACGGGGAAAGCAATGACCTGACACGTGGCGCTGTCGGTGACGAGGAGGAAACGCCCGTCGGGCGCGGCCGCGATGCCCACGGGCAGCCGCAGGACGTCCTTGCCTCACTCGCCCAGGGGCGCGTCGTCGGGCCCGTACATTTGCACGGTGGGGCCCGCGGGGTTGGTGAGCACCATGCGCCCGTCAGGGAGCAGGGCCAGGTGCGGCGCGTCGATGGTGTTCGTGCCAGGAATCGACCACGCGGCTTTCGCCACGCCGTCCGCACCCAGGTGCCACACGATGCCCGCCATCGCTTCCACCACGTAGAGGCTGCCGTCGGCCGCGACCGCCACGTCCGTGGGCTGCCCTGGGCCGATGGGCCCGTCCTTGCCACCGATCTGGCGCACGAGGGTGCCGTCCCGCGCTACCTGCACAATGCGCACCCCGCCCGTGTCCGCCACGTAAAACGTGCCGTCGGCCGCGAGGTCGAACCCGCGCGGGCGATACCACGGGCTCGTGGGCGCCACCTCCTCCAGGAACTTGCCGCCCTCGTCGAAGTGGAGGAGGAGTTGCCGCACCGCATCGAGCACCCACACCGTGCCGTCCCTGTCCACGGCCACCTCGAAGGGCTCCACGAATTCCCCTGGCCCCTCGCCCGCCTTGCCCCACGCGGCCAGGAACTCTCCCTGCGGGCTGAGGACGGCGATGCGCTTGTTGCCCGTGTCCGCGACGAAGATGCGGCCATCGGGCGCGACCGCGAGCCCGCGCGGCTGGTTGAACTCGCCCTCGCCACTGCCGCACGCGCCCAGCGTCCACCGGGGCGCGACGTTCAACGACGACAAGGAGACCCCCGCGGGCTGCGCGGGCGCGGGACCTGGCGGTGGCGGTGGCGTGCCTGGCTGTTCGGGCGGCGTCACCACGGACGTGGGCGGGGGTAGCAGGGTCTCGGGGATTTCCTCCCCCTCCACGGGGAAGAGGTAGTCCAGGGGCACGATCTCCCGCACGCCGCCTGGGGGCGTCCACAGCAGGGCCATGTCGCTCGCGCCGCTCTGCTGGAAGTAGCGCACTTCCAGGTCGTGGAACCCGCGCGTCAACTGAATCGTCCCCTCCCGAATCTGCATCCCGTGCACGCCGCCGTTGTCCACCACCAACTGGCCGTCGATGTAGACGTAAGAGCCGTCGTCGGAGCGGGTGGCGAAGCGGTACACGCCGTCCGCGGGGATGGCAATCTTCCCCCGCCATTTGATGCTGAAGGGCTCGCGCAGGATGTTGTTGGGGATGATGAAGAAATCCCGCTGGATGACCGCGGGCGGGCCTTCCCAGTTCGGGTTGGAGTAGTAGTAGCCGATGAGCCCGTTGGGGCCCACGTCGATGGCGTAGATGTCGGGCACGCTGAGGGGACGCAGGGAGCCGCCCCCTGGGGCCCACTGGACGCGCAGCGCGGCCTGGGGCTCGCGCGCGGTGAAGACGATCCGTAAGGACGCGAAGCCCGCGACCAGGCGTTTCTCCGCGCTGAACGCGGCCGTCGCCGCGGGGCACTCGCCCAGGCATTTCTCGTTGATGAAGACGGACACCTCCCCGCCCTGGGCCTGGACGTCGAACAGGTACGTGCCCGCGGCGGGCACCAGGAGCGCGCCCGTCAGTTCCAGGGTGAAGGGGCGGGGCAGGGGCTCGTTGTCCGCGAAGGTCAGGTCGAGGGTCTGGACGGTGTTCTCCACCGCGGCCGCGCCCGCGGGTTGGTCGCTTGGGTAGTAGCGCGCCTTCAGCCCGCGAATCTTCTGCATGTCCGCCGCGGGCACGCGGAAACTGATGAAGAGGAGCGCGTTGGCAGGGCCGTAGTGCATCTCGCTCTCCCCGTCGGGGTACACCTTCTCCAGGAAGGGGATGACGCCCTTGAGGGGTGGGTCGAGAATGTAAACGACTTCGCTGGTCACCTGCTCGCGCAGGGGGACGTGCTTGCTCAGGTTGAGGGCCACGACCTCACGGCCGCCGATGAACTTCACCGCGGAATGGTGGTTGTAGGCGGGGGTGACGAGGACGAGCGCGTCCTCGGGCAGGGTGCGGATGTACGCGCCCACCGCGGATTCGTTGGGGCTGTACGCGAGTTTCACTTCGGGCAGTTGGGCCTGCACGCCGAAGTAGAGGTGCCCGTTCCAGACGATGAGGAACGCGGCCAGCAGGCCTAGCGCGACCTCGAAGGCCCGTCGGCCCATCTCCCGCCACGCGGCCGCGAACGCGTCCCACACCTGATAGAGGACCTCACCCACGAGCAGGTAAACGATGATCAGGATGCCGATGGGGCGCCGCGCGCTGGGGGCCTCGTGGGCCACGCTGAGCACGACCGTGCTCAGTTGGAAGAGGACGCCCGTTACGTAGAGGAAGGGCAAGGGGCGGTTGAAGTAGCGCAGCGCGTAGATGAGGCCGAGCACGAAGAGCGCGGCCACGACCATGTCCAGCATGGGCTCGCCTGGCAGGTTGTTCAGGGGCGCGAGGTCACCCTGGACGTTGAACATTTTCAGGGCTTTGACCAGGTTCTGCTTGAGGGGCTCGTAGGAACCCGCGGCCTGGATGTCGTTGAACACGGAGATGTGGCGAATGCGGGCGGTGAACTGATCCCAGTGGCGGATGGTGTAGACGCCCAGGGGCGCGAAGGCGACGACGAAGGTCGCCAGGGCCAGGGCCATCCCTTCGATGTCCCGTACCAATTGGCCGCGACGTTCCTCGTGGGCCAGGTCGCCGACCAGCCAGTAGAGGAAGAAGAGGGCGATCCAGAAGGGGACGACGCGGAACGCGGTGTAGGTGTTCATGCCCAGGGCGAGGAGAAAACCGACGAGGGCCCACTCGAAGCGGCGGCCGTGGCGCAGCGCGCGCAGCAGCGCCCACAGCAGCAGAGCCACGACCAGGGGCACCATGATCAGTTCGTAGACGATGCGGCTGAAGGTGAGGTGCCAGCGGGACGCGGCGAGCATGGCAGCCAGGGCCAGGGCCAGCCGTGGGGAGTCGAAGCGCCAGCGGGCGAGCGCGTAGAAGGCGAGGATGGTGAGGAGGCCCATGAGGACGGGGGCCAGGCGCAGGCTGACCATGCCAGGGCCGAAGAGGGCGAAGAGGCCCGCGATGATGTAGGTGAACAGGGTGGCCTGGCCCTCGTTGGTGCCCGCGTAAGGGATGTAGGGTTCCCCGCGCAGCCAGCGCAGCGCGTCCAGCGCGTTGTTGCACTCGTCCGACTGGCAGCCGTTGGGGATGGTGTCCAGGTGCCAGGTGCGCAGGAAGAGGGCGATGACGAGGATGAGGAGGAGCAGCGCGATCTCGGTGCGGCGGTCGAGGGGCGCGCGCGGGCCGTAGGATGGACGGGGCGGCCGCGGGTTTTCCTCGGGCCGACCGCGGCCGTCGAGCCAGGCGCCGACCAGGGTGAGCGCGGTGCCCACCAGCCAGAGAACCAAGGGCCAGCCTGTGTACACGTCCTTGCGCAGCCAGAAGCCGAGGAGGGCGAGGAGGCCCAGGCCGAGGCCCGCGGCGGTGATGGCGAGCGCGCGGGGTTGCCAGCGCGGGCGGGGTCCCAGCGCGGGCCAACGCTCGGGGGGGCGGGCCGCGGCGACGAAGAGGCCGCCCGCGAGGAGGTAGAGGAGCAGCGCGTCGCGCAGGACGGTGTCGTCCGCGCGCGCGACACTTTCGGCCCAGAGGGCAATCACCACGGCGATGAGGAGAATCGTGAGTCGGCGCATTGGCGTGAAACGTGATGCGTGATGCGTGATTGCGTGATACGTGATACGTGATGCGTGATGCGTAATGCGTGATGCGTCGTGCGTCGTGCGTAATTGAGTGATGGGCTGGGGGGATTGTAATG
>JALWHQ010000308.1 GCA_026983525.1 Anaerolineae bacterium
CCGCAAGGAGGAGCCCGATCCCAAGGACTACGACTTTCCGGGCCTGGCGCCTCAGGCCTATCGGGTACTTCACGAGCAAGGACGCCGTGGAGGTCCCATCCTCGCCCTGCAACGCCTTCTCCAAGCCCAGACGAAGAGCATTCGCGTGCTCCTGGTGGTGGGGGATGAAAAACCCCTGGCCGCCTATCACTTCGACCTCGTGGGGGCATTCCCCAAGAGCCGCGCGGACGACCCCGACATGTTCTATGAGGACATTGCCCTGCGCATGGTCACCACCCTGAGCACGGAGGAGGTTACACAGCACGAAGTGGTGGGTGACCCCATCCCGCGGCACGTGTGGGACGCGCTGGAGGCGCCAAAGGCCATGCAACACGCGGCCCGAGAACTGGGCAAGCGGAACTTCTTCACCGAGATGGTGCGCATTGCCGACCTGGTCCAGGTGCCCGCCATTGCCGACGCGGTGGCCAGTCAGTACAGCGAGGGGTGCTTTGCCACGTGGGAACCGCGCATCAACGCTTTGATTGCCACGGTAACGGGTAGCGCCCGCCCGGTGGACAAGGACAACATCACCGAGGACGACCTGGCCGTGATCGTGGGTGTGCGAGAGGACGGCCACGGCGCGCTGGTACGCCACGTGGAGGGCAAGCGCAACGACCCCCCCTCTTCCGAGGCGGTCGAGATGATGGACATGGATAGCCTGCTCCCGCGCGTGCGCCTGGGGGAAGAGTGGCTCCTCCAAGCCGAGGTGCCGGTGGTGCGTTCCAAGTTACACGGCCATAGGGGTGTCTCGGCCTACGACCCGACGCGCGTGGAATTCGTCCCCCTGGATGAGCCCTATTACCACTACCTGGTTTCATGTGCCACAGAAGCCCAGGCGCGCGGCATCAAGGCCGCGTTCTCTCGCTCCCAGGCCCTTCAGAACCCGGACGATCCGCGCCAGGTCGTGTTTACCGTCTTGCCGGGCCACGGCGTGGTCATGGCCGAAAAGTGGGTTCCGGGCAAGGAGCCGTTCCAGGTTCTCTGGGAATACATGGATGCCGGATACCTGGTCATCGACAGCCATGTGCCTCAGGGCCCCATGTGGTACGAGCCCGGCGAGGATGGACGGATGTACCTGCGCACAGAGCCCGACGAATGGGACGTGACATGATCACACGCCACCTGTTTGTGTCCCCCCACGCGGATGACGCGGTTCTCTCCTGTGGGGGGACCATTGCCTTCCTTACACGATTGGGCCGTCAGGTCGAAGTCGTCACCCTGTTCGCGGGGGACGTCCCCCAGGAGCCCTTCAGCGCGTTCGGGGAACGTCACCTTCGCCTGTGGGGAGAGGAAAACGATCCGGCGGGCAGGCGGCGGGCCGAGGATGAGATAGCCAAAGAATTATTGGGGGTGACGTTGTGGCACGGCCTCTACCCCGACGCGCCCTTCCGCCGTCACCCCGTGGACAAGCGTTGGCTATACACGAGCGACTGGGCCCTCTTCCGCTTCCCCGATCCCAGCGAGGGAGATCTCCCGCACCGCATTGCCGGTGAAATCAGCACCCTGGTCGACGCGCAAACGCGCGTGTACGTCCCGTTGGGGTTGGGCAATCACGTGGACCATGTGCTGGTCGCGATGGCCGGTCGCTTGCTCGCTCAACACGGTATGGAGGTGGTGTGGTACGAGGATTATCCGTACGCGGAACGCGACCCGCGCCCCGAGCGTTTGTCCAGGCGGGGATGGGAGGCGGCCCTTGTTCCTCTCACCCCTGCCGACGTGGAACGAAAAATCCAAGCCATCCTCGCCTATCGCTCCCAAATCCTCGGGTTGTTCGGCCACGAGCGGGAAGTGCGTCGCCGGGTGGTGGACTACATGATGACGGTCAGTGGACGGGGGTATCCGGCAGAACGCTTCTGGCGGAGCCCCATCGGGAAAGGAGGGAAGCCCCATGCGCTACGGTGAGTGGATCACAGCCGCAGGCCGACACCTCTTTCGCAACGTGAACGTGTGGGTGCTTATTGCCCCGTTGCTGCTTCTCATCTGGACACTGCAACTCCTGGGTGGGGCGAGCGTCGTGGGCATGCAATCCCGACTGATGCACGTGTTCAATGACCCGCTGTTCCAACGCCGCTTGATGGGTGCAGACACCCCTTGGGAAATTCTGCGCCTTATACCCTTTATCTACGCCCGCATCATGGGCTTCCGTCTTCCTCTCCTTCTTTTGGCCTACATCCTGAACATCCTCGTCTGGATTCTGACCTTTGTCGCCTCCGGCGCGGTCATCCACCAGACCATGCCCGGTCGTGCTGAGCGCCCGCGCTGGCAAGAAAGTCTACACGTGGGGTTGAACCGGGCGCTTCACATCTTCCTCATTCAACTCCTCTTGGCCTTACCCCTCATCATCTTGGGACTGGGCATGTTCCTCATCGCTATGACGTTGATTATGTCCATGCCCTCCGTGTCCGGGGGAGGGCCTCCGGTAGGCCCGATTGGCGCCGGCATGTTCGCCATCATGTGTTTGGTGGCCCCCTTGTTCCTCATATGGGGCATCTTCTCCGCCCTTTTCCGGCCCCTGGCCGTACAAGCGTGTGTGCAAGAGATGCGCAACGCGTGGGAAGCCATCACTACGGCCTGGCAGGTGTTCTGGAACCGCCTAGGGCCCGTGATCGTGCTCGGCATCATCCTGTTCGTCATCCGCCTGTTCGTGGGCGCGCTCGGTTCTGTGGGGGCACCTCTTATGTTCATCCTGCAGAACGCTTCGGGCGTGTGGGCCGTGCCGGCCATGGTCATCTGGGCGGCCTGGGGAGTGATAGTTGCCGTGCTAAACCTGGGGGTTCAAGCCTTTGGGTGGATTCTGTACGCTCAGGCTTGGCCGGAACTCAAAACCCCTTCACACGATCTTGCCACCGGAGGAACCACTGACGCGGTGGGGTAGGTCGGCGCGCCAGTGAACGCACGCGTCGTGACGATGGCGATAGCGCCACCACAGCCCCTGAGGATAGCCGATCATTTTGGCTACATCGCCCACCGCGCGCAGGAAGGGAACCCAGAGCGCAGCCTTCAGGCGCTGTGCGCGCCCCACTTCCTGGCCGAGACGTCCCAAACGCCACCAAGGTCGCCGACAATAGGCCACGGCCCCCAAGAGAAGCACAAGCCACACCACCGGATGCACCAGGAGTCCCCCGAGCAAGAGGAGGGGGAACGCCACCAGGTACGTTCCATAGCGGATGGCATGGCGCACGCGCCACAGGTCGGCCTGACCATCGCCAAAAGCGTAATTGCGGTACTGGCGGAAAAAGGCGCGCAGGGTGGGGCGAGGTCGGAAAAACACCACGGCCTTTGGAGCCCAGGAGAACTCCCCCACCAGCGCCCGTACTCGCAGGTCGAACACGATGTCCTCGCTGTAATCCAACCACTCGGGGTAGCCCCCAACGCGTTCCCACGTCGCGCGCGTGAAGGCCACAGAACGACTGGAGGGTAAGAAGCGGGCGGGGTCGATTTCTTCCAACAGGGGGAGCGTGGTCACCGCCAGGGCCAACTCAAAAGTGGTACGCGGATCGGGGAGGAAGAAGCCCGCCACCGCGGGGGGATTCTCGCCCCGCTCCCATGGGGCGACCAGGTGTTCCAGCCAGGAGGGGCTCAAGCGCACGCCCGCGTCCGTCGAAGCGATGATGTCCGCGTCGCTGGCTTCAACGGCTGCATTGCGCCCCTCGCTGATGTTCGCGCCAGGGACGGAAATGATCTTCAAAGGGAGGCGCTGTGTGTAGCGGGCGAGAATCTCCAATGTGCCATCGGTAGAGCCACCATCGGCCACAACGATTTCGTCCGGTGGTCGCGTTTGGCCGATCAAGGAATCCAACAGAGACGCGATGGAGGGGGCCTCGTTGAGAACGGTAAGGATGACCGCGACACGTGTGCTCATTGGATAAGTTCTATTTCGTAATCGACGACTTCCGCGTCTATCCGCATGCGTTCCACCGCGTCCACCGCTTTCATCAGCAGCGCGTG
>JALWHQ010000309.1 GCA_026983525.1 Anaerolineae bacterium
GAACATGACAAAAGAGCCTACTAAGACACCGAAGCCCACAGAACCACCTGAACCCACAAAGACCCCTGGGCCGACCGAAACACCTGAGCCAACAGGGACACCAGATGGCCGTGACCATAACGAGACACCGACTCCAGAGCCAACGGAAACACCGGACGACCACGACCACGATAAAACTCGCACACCAGAGCCAACGGAAACGCCGGACGACGATGACGACGACGACGAGAACACACGCACGCCTGAACCCACGGAACCTCCCGGCGACGACAATGACGCCCGGACAGGTACACCTGAACCGTTAGCAATCCCCAACTATAACGCGGGTGAGGATAATCTCTCCCTTTCACCAACCCCGAAGCAAACCCCCTTCCAGTTGCCCATTTCGTTTCCTACGTTGCCCTGGGGTATCCTATTACCCGGCATTTTGGTTGTGCGTTCGCTCCTCTAACGCCATCCCTATCTGTTTTACTCAGGAAGCAGAGAGGGTAACATGCTATTAGCCATTGACACAGCAACCGACTGGGCCAGCATTGCCCTTTACGACGAAGAAGAAGAGTGTGTTCTGCACGAGGAAACATGGTGGGCACGACGCCAACACACAACCTCTTTAATGCCACGCATTGACGCCGCGTTCCACTCCCTTTCCTTAATGCCATCCACCCTTAGCGGGGTTGTTGTAGCCATCGGGCCCGGCTCTTACACGGGGCTTCGCGTTGGTTTAAGTCTGGCCAAGGGCCTCTCGTTGGCGCTGGACGTTCCCCTGGTTGGCATTCCCACCCTCGATGTAGTAGCCTATCCTCATAGGGAACGGAACGAATACGTCTGCGCGATCATTCAGGCTGGGCGCACTCGAGTATGCTGGGCAATTTATCCACCGGGGCGTTCTACCACGCCCCTCAACGGCTATCATTTGACAGGAGTCGAGGAGGTTGTGCGCGCGACGCAAGAATTGCGTAAACAAATATACGTCTGCGGCGAAGTTACACCGACTGTTCGGCAGGTGTTCGAAATATCTTTGGGGGACCAGGTGAAAGTCGGCACACCTGCTGACGGCTTGCGTCGAGGCGCCTACCTTGCTGAATTGGGATTGCAAGCCTTTGACAAAGGCCGTGCCGACGACCCGGCCACACTTGCCCCAATTTACTTGAGGCACCCAGAAACTACCGTGCCTTCTACACCGTGAGGAAAATGCTGGCAGCAATCCCGCCCACACCTTTCCACGCATCCCCCCTAAACGTGGAAGATATTCCGCACATCATGACTATCGAACGGGCGTCCTTCTCCCTCCCATGGACGCCTGCGATTTATCAGCATGAGCTGAAGGAGAATCCTATATCTCGCTACCTTGGCATTCGCTGTCACCACGATGCCTTACCCCGCCTGGTTGCCTATGGAGGACTCTGGCTCTACTTGCCAGAAGCCCACGTGAGCACTATTGCCGTACATCCCCTGTTGCGCGGGCTACATCTTGGCGCGTGGATGCTGGCCATACTTCTCGTGGAAGCCGTTCGGGAGGGAGCGCGTGAAGCCTCGTTGGAAGTACGGGTGAGTAATCGCGTGGCTCAGCGGCTGTACCGTTCCTTTGGCTTTCGAGTGGTAGGACGCCGCCCGCGCTATTACAGCGACAACAAGGAGGACGCGTACGTGATGACCCTGCGGCCCCTGGACAGGCTGGCTCTCATGCAGAGGTTACACAGGGAAGAGCAAACTGTACGCCAACGATGGCATGAACGAAAAGAGACCGTTATGGCCCAATTCACCACCTATGCCCAGCCCTAAAACACCATCTCCTCTGTGGTTTCCCTGCGCACACCACCGTGCTCCCGCACTTCATCCAGCACTTGCTCTACCGTCTCTTCCAAGTCGTCGAGTACTTCATCCGGTGAGAAATACAACATCTCCCAACCTCCACGCTCCAGATCTTCCTCCTTCCGGCGACGAGAGCGGCTTAGACGTACTCCCACGCCACCGTCAATGCACGGGATAGCCATATCCGCACGGTAAGGGCTCTCGCCCTCGGCAATGACGTAATGGTGTTCCACCGGGGTGTATCGCTCCTTGAACGCGGCGTGGAGTTGCTCCTGAATGTCGGAGTGAAGCCAGAGGTCGTTGATCTCCTCTGCGTTCAACAAGCGCTCCAGCGTGGTGGGAATGAAACTCACCCGACGCAGGCGCCGACTGGGTATAGGACGAGGCAAACGGCGCATGGGGCCAAGTTCGACCTTGTAGTACCACTCGTCCGCCCGGGGGTGATCGGGCTCCTCGGGAAGCAGATCGCGACGCCGTGCCAGACGATACCCCAGCACCGGAGCCAGATAGGGAATCGTCCAGCGTTCACTCCCAAACGATTTGGTCATGTAGAAGGCCAGGTAGTCGGCAGCAACCTGGTGGGGCGCACGACGCACGGGAATGCGATACCACCCCTCGTCACGGGCGATGGCAAAATCCCGCTCGTTGTTCATTACCACCACAAGCACCCGCTCGCTCTCCTCGTCGGACATATCGCCCGTCCAGGCCGTATAGGTGGGCATGGCCTCTGCCAGAGTCCGACTGGGACGCCATGAGAGACGAGGAGCCAATTTTGGAGCAAACCGGAGTATGTCCTGATAAACGCGCGCTACGGCCAGGTCATGCCCGCGAGCCTCCACAAGCACATCTGCATCTCGCTCGCCAAGGGCCTCCAGTAGCGCGATGGCATCGTAGGGGTGGATGAAGTCGCTATGCTGGTTGGGCAGGGGAGGGTGAATGGTGGTGAAGCGCTTGCCCGTTACCGGATTGCGGCGCTCCACCATGCGCATGGCCGTGCTGGGCGAGGCTAGGTGGACTTTGGGGGTGACTCCTTCGGGCCACGTGTCCAGGGCCATGTGCAGGGCGTCTTCCAGGGGAATAGCCCGGCGATTCAGGAGGCGATGGTGAAGGAGATCGAACACAACGGGAATGCCCGTCCGGTGGTGAATGGCCAACACGTCACTCAAGTCAAATGTGGTGTCGTCATGTTCCAGGGCAAGCCGTGCCCGCACAAAGGACGGCAATTCGTCCACGTGGCGGCAAAAGCGATCCATGGCCGCTTCGGGGGCATCGTACCCACCGCCTACATGGAGCACAATGACACTCTCGGGGCCCAGTCCCATCGCGTCCAGTATGCGAGCCAGGGCCTCCAAAGTGTCACGACTGTAGCACCAGCGGGTGTCGTCGTCACTGCTCAGCACCACATGGGGGGGAGCATGGAAGGTAAGGCGGATATCGTACCCTCGCGCCAAATCTCCTACGTGGGCCAGTTCTGCCTCCGATTCCTCGATTTGGCCATGAAACTCTGGAAAATCCGGATGGCTAACATAGGGGGCTAACTCCGCGGCCATTCGATACAGGCGAATATGACTGCGGTACAAGTACTTCAAAATGTCCCGCAGGTACATAAGGCTAACGGTGAGGTGCGGCTGTTGCTTCCATCGCCGCGTGTCATAAGGCTTCAGTCCCGGTTTTCCAAGTATGCGTACAGCACTTCCCCAGCGCATGACGCTCTCGTCCAACGATAAAAACGTGCCAACCCTTTCTTAAACGCCCCAAAATTGCGTGTTCCCCTATTCTGGCCTTCGATCCTACATCGAGCGTTTGTTTCCTTTCCATCATACCACACCGTGCCCAAGGAGGAAAATCGACCTGAACTCGGGCACGCTGAGTACGCAAATTTGATTTAGGAATCCCACACGTGAGCATATAAGGTCTTTTGCGCGCCCACTTGACAACCAGTAAGTATTGTTGCTATACTGCAAACAGTTGCTGATAGTCCCTTTGCTCCTCGTGTGCGTTCAGCATCCGCGCACTCCACACCACAAGGCAGAGGAGGGTTGTCGTGAACGTTGAGGGTACACCTGCCCCGCCAGATGAAGGATACTGGGAAGCATTGATGATGCAGGGTGAACTCCCTACATCCCGCCACAACCGGCTCTTTGGACAACGACGTACTCGCCCCCGTATAAAG
>JALWHQ010000310.1 GCA_026983525.1 Anaerolineae bacterium
CCCTTGTAGCCCTGTTGATCGTCGCCTCCATGATCCTTGCGGCGTGCCCACAGCCCACACCGCAGGTCGTGGAGAAGACGGTCGTGGTGACTAAAGAGGTGGAAAAGGTCGTCACCAAGGAAGTCGTAGTCACCAAGGAGGTGGAGAAGGGGGCAGAACAGGATCAGTTGGACAAGTGGTTGGCCAAAGGTACCCTGGTCGTGTCCACCGATCCCAACTATCCGCCCCAATCCTTCCTGAATGACCAGGGGGAACTGGACGGCTTCGACGTGGAAGTAGCCAAGGAAGTGGCCAAGCGTCTTGGCCTCAAGTTGGAATTCGTCACTCCCGACTGGGACCTCATCACCGCGGGCAACTGGGGTGGTCGCTGGGACATTAGCATTGGGTCCATGACCATCACCAAGGACCGCATGGAGCGGCTCTACTTCACCGCGCCTTATTACTTCACCCCGGCCCAGTTCGCCGTCCACAAGGATAGCACTGCCACCACGTATGAGGACCTGAACGGCAAGAAGATCGGCGTGGGTACAGCCACCACCTACGAAGATTACCTGAACGGTGTTCTCGAACTGGTAGGTGAGGAGATTCTGGTTCCGCCGCCGCAGAACGTGGAAGTCGTGCCCTACAGCACCGACGCCGAAGCCGTACAGGATCTGGCCTTGGGTGACGGCGTGCGCCTGGACGCGGTGCTGACGTCCCTCACCGTAGTGGAGAACGCGATCAAGGAAGGTGTGCCCATCAAGAAATTGGGCGACCCGGTCTTCTACGAGGATCTGGCCTTCGCGCTCGACAAGTCCGCTGGCCCCGCGGACAAGGCCCTGGCGCGCTTGAACCAAATTCTGGCCCAGATGCACGCGGATGGCACGTTGTCCGCGCTCTCCATGAAATGGTTCGGCGTGGACCTGACGAAGAAGGTCGCGCCCAAAGCCATGAAAGAGGCGGGCATGGAACCGCCCTCTGAAGCGCCGGCGGGCATCCCCGCGCCCAACCCCGATGCCAAGAGCCTGATCCGCGGCATCGAAAAGGTGGATGACTACACGGTTCGCCTCTACCTGAACCGACCCAACGCGTCCCTGCTCAACACCCTGGGCATGAACAACTTCGCCATCATGTCCCCGGCCGCCATCGAAAAATACGGCCCGGACATCTTCAAGAATCCCGTCGGCACGGGGCCCTTCAAGTTCGTGGAGTGGATTCCCAACGACAAGATTACGCTGGAGCGTTTCGACGACTACTGGGGTGAACCGGCCAAGATCAAGACGTTGGTCTTCCGTTCCATTCCGGACAACACGGCCCGCTTCCTCGAGTTGCAGGCCGGCACCATTGATGGCATGGACAACCCGAACCCGGATGACATGGCCGTAGCCGAGGCCGATCCGAACCTGCAAGTGCTCTTGCGCCCCGCGTTCAACGTGGGCTACCTGGGCATCAACCAGGCGCGCGAGCCCTTCGACGATGTGCGCGTGCGCCAGGCCATTGCCCACGCCATTGACAAGCAGGCCATCGTGGACGCGTTCTACGCGGGCCTGGGCGAGCCGGCCAAGGAGTTCATGCCTCCCAGCCTCTGGGGCTATAACCCCGACATCGAGGACTACGAGTACAACCCCGAGAAGGCCAGGGAACTTCTGGCCGAAGCGGGCTACCCCGACGGTTTCGAAACCACGCTGTGGGTGATGCCGGTACCGCGGCCGTACTTCCCGCAGCCGCAACAGGTAGGTGAGGCCATCCAGCAGATGCTGGCCGAAGTGGGCATCAAGGCCGAAATCGTGACCAAGGACTGGGGCACCTACCTGGACGAGGTGGCCGCGGGCAAGGCCGACCTGTTCATGCTCGGTTGGACGGGCGACAACGGCGACCCCGACAACTTCCTGTGCGTCTTCTTCTGCGGTGGCGACAACTCCTTCGCGCAGGGGCCGCCGGACGAAGACCTGTACAAACTCCTCATCGCGGCCCAGTCCGAGACGGACCAGGCCAAGCGCGAGGAGATGTACAAGGAAGCCAACGCGATGATCCACGAGATCATCCCTGGCGTGCCCATCGTACACACTCAGGTGCCGCTCTTCTTCAAGAAGACCATCCAGAACTACATCCCCAGCCCCATGAGCCTGGCCCGCTGGGATCTGGTCGAGAACACCGCGGGGGACACGGTCATCTTCGGTCGCGGCGGTGACTCGGTCAAACTCGACCCGTCCGACGCCACTGATGGCGAGAGCCTGAAGGTGACCGCCCAGATTCTCGAGGGCCTGGTCAAGTACAAGCCCGGCACCACCATCCCCGAGCCCGGCCTGGCCGAATCGTGGGAGGTGTCGGACGACGGCCTGGTGTGGACCTTCTACCTGCGCAAGGGTGTGAAGTTCCACGACGGCACCGAGTTCAACGCGGACGCGGTCGTGTACAACTTCCAGCGCTGGTGGGACCCCGAACACCCGGCTCACTTCCCCGACTGGGCCTTCGACTACTGGGCCTACATGTTCGGCGGGTTCAAAGGAGACTAATCGGTTACAGGGGGAGTGGGGCGCGCCCCGCTCCCCTTTTGCGCGCCTTGTTCCCCACGCACGCGGTACGTAATGCGTAATGCGTGATGCGTAATGCGTAACTTGGGATGCACGCTGTGTAACCCCTCCTTTTACGCATTACGTTTTACGCATTACGTATTATGCATTTCACATTATGCATCGTGCATGATTACTAAATACCAGTAAAGGAGACGGTCCTATGAGCGGTGAACGTGTTGGTGCTGTCACGTTCAAGGGGAAACCCCTGACGGTGTTGGGGGATCCCGTGCAGGTGGGGGATAAGGCCCCTGAGTTTACGGTTATCGACAACAGTTTGATGGAACGCCACCTGCGCGACTACGCGGGCAAGGTGAAGTTGATCGCGTCCGTGCCCTCGCTGGATACGGGCATTTGTGACGCGGAGACGCGACGCTGGAACGAGGAAGCCAGCAAGATGGGGGACGACGTGGTCATCCTCACCATCAGCGCGGACTTGCCCTTCGCGCAGAAGCGCTGGTGTGGCGCGGCCGGGGTCGACCGTGTGATCACCCTGTCCGACCATCGGGACATGTCCTTCGCGCTGGCTTACGGCACGTACGTGAAGGAATTGCGCCTGGAGCAGCGCGCGGTCTTCATCGTGGACAAGGACGACGTCATCCGCTACGTCGAGTACGTGCCCGAGATCGCGCAGCACCCCGATTACGACGCAGCACTGGCGGCCCTGCGCGCGGTGCTGGAAGGATAAGGGATTACGCCGAGAGTTGCGCCGAGAGTTCCGAAGTCTGACAGACTTCGGAACTCTCGGCTCGGGGAAAAGGCCACAAAAGGAGCCCGAACGAGCATGAGCCCACGCAAGCGGGGAGGAACGAGGACGAGCGAGTTCGGCGTCTCGGTGCGCGAGAGCCACGATTCCACGCCGTTCTACGCTCGCAGCCTGTACGCCGACCTGCCCAGCGAGAACCACGTCGAGTACGAGGAAAACCCCGTCCCCGCGGCCGCGCTCGATGCCATCCTCGTCAAATCCTCGGAACGAATGGACGACCTGCCCGACAACAGCATCCACCTTATGGTCACCTCCCCGCCCTACAACGTGGGCAAGGAATACGACGAGAACCTTTCCCTGGGCGAGTACCTCGCCATGCTCAAGCGGGTCTGGCGAGAAGTGTATCGGGTGCTGGTGCCCGGCGGCCGCGCCTGCGTCAACGTGGCCAACCTGGGCCGCAAGCCCTACATCCCGTTGCACGCGTTCATCGCTCTGGACATGATGGAGATCGGCTTCCTCATGCGCGGGGAGATCATCTGGAACAAGGCGTCCAGCGCGGGGGTCTCCACTGCCTGGGGCAGTTGGCGCTCGCCCGCCAACCCCACCCTGCGCGACACCCACGAGTACATCCTTGTCTTCTCCAAGGGCACCTTCCGCCGCCAGAACCCTGCTCGGCGGAGGGCCACCATTTCCAAGGAGGAATTCCTGGAGTTCACTAAGAGCGTGTGGACGTTCCCGACCGTGTCGGCCCGCAAGGTCGGCCACCCCGCGCCCTTCCCTGTGGAACTTCCCTATCGCCTCATCCAACTGTACACCTTCGCGGGGGAGGTCGTCCTCGACCCCTTCATGGGCAGCGGGCAGACCGCGATCGCGGCGCTGCGCGCGGGCCGCCACTTCGTGGGCTACGAGATCGACGAAGGGTACGCGCGCCTGGCCCGACAACGCGTTGCCCAAGAGCGCGCGGCTCTTCTCCAATCTCCTCTGCTCGAGGAACAGGGACGATGATTCGCTACATTGCCCGACGCCTGCTCATGCTCATACCCGTGCTCATCGGCATCTCCATCATCACCTTCGTGATGATCCGCCTCATTCCTGGAGATCCCGCCCGTATCATGGCGGGCGAGCGGGCCACCGAGGAGCAGGTGCAGCGCGTGCGCGAAATGTGGGGGCTGGACAAGCCCCTGCACGAGCAGTACATCATTTACATGAAGAACCTGGCCCGCGGCAACCTGGGCCGCTCCCTCAAGCGCAACGAGGCCGTAACCCAGGAACTGCGCTGGGCGCTGCCCACGACCATCGAACTGGCCTTCGCGGCCATGTTCGTCGCCATCCTCATCGGCATCCCCGCGGGCATCATCGCCGCCTACAAACAAAACTCCTGGTGGGATCTCCTCGTCATGGTGGGGAGTATGGTGGGCATCTCCATGCCCGTGTTCTGGCTGGGCTTGCTGCTCATCTACGTCTTCGCGCTCAAACTGGGCTGGATGCCGCCCTCGGGACGGTTAAGTGTGGGGATAAAGATCACGCCCATTACGGGCATGTACACGGTGGACGCGCTGATCACGGGCAACTGGCGCGGGTTCGTGGACGCGCTCAAGCACCTGATTATGCCCGCGGTGGCCGTGGGCACGATTCCGATGGCCGTCATCGCCCGCATGACGCGCAGCAGCCTGCTGGAAGTGCTGCGCCAGGATTACATTCGCACCGCGCGGGCCAAGGGCCTGGCCGAGCGCGCGGTCATTTTCCGCCACGCGCTCAAGAACGCGTTCCTGCCCGTGGTCACCATCATCGGCTTGCAACTGGGCACCCTGCTCGTCGGCGCCATCCTGACCGAGACCATCTTCGCCCTGCCCGGCATGGGCCGCCTGATCGTGGACCGCATCCTCTCGCGCGACTACCCCGTCGTCCAGGGCGCGGTCCTCGTCTTCGCGGCCACTTTCGTGTTCATCAATTTGATCGTGGATATTTCGTACGCGTACCTGGACCCGAGGATACGGTATGACTGATGCGTGATGCGTGAGACGTGATGCGTGATGCGTAATGCGTAATGCGTGATGCGTAACGGATTACGGATTACGGATTACGCATTACGCATTACGCTTCTCGTTCCATCCTGTGTGAGGCCAAAGTCCTTTGCCATGACAACCACGCAACTTGACATTTCGAGCGTGTCAACGGAACTCCCGCCCCATGTGGGGTATCTGGCCGATGCCTGGCGACGGCTGAAGCGCAACAAACTGGCCGTCACGGGCATGGTTATCCTGGGGATCTTTTTGGTCATGGCCATTTTCGCGGACACGTATGTGTTCGTGGCCCCGCGCACCCTCTTTCAGGTGGACACGAGCCAGACGGGCGCGAATCCCATCGCCTTCGTCAAACAGTGGCACGCGCTGACCAAGAAGGAGGCGCGGCCCTTGCTCGCGCCCTATGACCCCTCCAAAGCCTACCTGCGCCTGCGCAAGGCGCCCCCCTCACGCGAGCACCCTCTGGGCATGGACGAAGTAGGCCGCGACATGCTCAGCCGCATCATCTTCGGCGCCCGCGTCTCCCTGCAGGTGGGCGTCCTCTCGGTCATCGGGGCCATTCTCGTGGGCACGCTCATCGGCGCGATATCGGGCTACCTGGGCGGCTGGGTGGACAACATCGTCATGCGTCTCATGGACATTGTGCTCGCCTTCCCCAGCCTGCTCCTGGCCCTGGCCATCGTCACCATCCTGGGGCCGGGGCTGATCAACATGCTCTACGCCATCGCCATCGTGTCTATCCCGACCTACGCGCGCCTGGTGCGCGCGTCCGTGCTGGCGGAAAAGGAGAGTGACTATGTGCTGGCCGCGCGCGCGGTGGGCGCGGGCCACGTCCGCATCCTCTTCCGTCAGATCATGCCCAACGCGCTGACTCCGATCATCGTCCAGGGCACGCTGGGCATCGGCACCGCGATTCTGGACGCGGCCGCGCTGGGGTTCCTGGGGCTGGGCGCGCAGCCCCCCACGCCCGAGTGGGGCACCATGCTCAGCCGCGCGCAGCAGGTCTTCTTCTCCGCGCCCCACATCGGCATCTTCCCCGGCCTGGCCATTATGCTCACCGTCCTGGGCTTCAACCTGCTGGGCGATGGCCTGCGCGACGCGCTCGACCCACGGTTGCGCATGTAGGCTCGAGCGCCGGTCCTCCTTTGGAAGAGGCAGACTATCGGAGAGCCAGGGTAAGGCGCACAATGAGGAGTTGAATGCCCAGGGTGGCGTCGATCTCCCCTTGCTTGATGGCTACGTCCGTTTCCAGCATCCGCTCCATCACTTTCTCCAGGAAAGACCAACTCATCCTCTGGGCAATGCGCAGGTCGCGGCGTACCGTCCAAGGGGGAATGCGCAGCGTGCGCGCCATTTCCTCGGGGTGGTGCCCCTGAGCGGCCAAGTCCTTCAATCCTATGTAGATGCGGAACTGGCGGGCGAGCAAGGCAAGCACCTGGAGGGGGTGTTGGCCCGCGGCGAGGATCTGTTGCAGCAGGACGACCGCGCGTCGGGTGTTCCCCTCACCGATGGCTGTAATGAGGTGGAAGATGTTCGCCTCGCGCGTGTAGGGGACAAGGCGCTCCACACCCTCGGCCGTCACAAAGCCCCCGGCACCGGCATAAGCGCGCAATTTCTCCAATTCCTGGTGCAAGAGGCGCAAGTCGTGACCCGCCACCTCCACTAAGCGTGAGATGGCTTCCGGCGCCAATTCGATGTCCAGTGCACGCGCCCGGTCACGCAGCCAGCGCGTGACGTACTCACGACGCTCACGGGCGTTGGTCGGGAGGGCAAAGAGGCGGATCTCCGCCTTGCCCTCGGCGACCAGTTGGCGCAGGCGTTGTACAACCGGATGGTTGCCCTTGACTTCGACCTGTTCCACGAAGACAAGGTGGGTGGTTTCGGGGAGGGTGGGCAGGTAATCGGCGATTTCCCGGGCCACCTGGCCCGCATGTCCTTGTCCGCGGGCGATATCGCGCGCCAGAGCTTCGAGCCAATCCTCGACGATGACTAACCGTTGTTCACCGAGAAAAGGGAGGGTATCCGCGTGGTCGCGCAGGAGGGCAGGGTCTGGTGGCGGAGGAAGTACGGTTAAGTTCAGGTCGCCCAGCCCCTCCTCCCGAAGGACGTGACGGCGAAGCGCGCGGAGGGCCTCACTGCGACTGAATTCCTCATCCCCATGGAGCAGGGTGATCATACAGAACTCGCTTTAGGCACTGTGCACGATGCGCACGAAGTGAACGGTCATGTTGCCCACTTGGAAACGACGAATGTGAGCCACATCCACTTGGGAGACGGTGGCTTCGGTTGTCACGTGTTCCTGGAGCCAGTATCCCAGAGGTTGGGACGCGGCGAGGGCCACGGTAGTTGCCACCAGGGCAGAGAGGAGTTTATCCCACCAGCGGCGCCGCTTGCCTGCCAGAGCAAAGGCTGTAGCCATACCGGCCAGCATACTCGCCGTGACCAGGTTGGTGCCACAGTGGGGGTGAATGGCCAATTCGTGTTCGCCCCGTTGCAGGCGTTCAATGGCCTCGCGAGTCGTCTGTTCAAGCACTTCTGTAGGTACATTTCCATAGATGTAAAACCCGCGATGTGTACTACGTCCCGCCAGGCGTGTATCAGAAACACGCCTGCTCAGCAGGTGAATGGTTGCATGCTCGATGGCGTGGTTGCGTCGGGTATTGCGCAAGGGCCCTGCATTCCAGATGGATGTCAAAAGCCGCGTCAGATTCATACTGCCTCACCCTGCTGTTCCTTCAACGCCTGCAAGACGTCTTCGGCGTGACCTGCGACTTTCACCTTGGGCCATATGCGAACGATCTTGCCTTCCGGGTCGATGAGGAAGGTACTTCTTACCACGCCCCAGTATTCGCGACCGTACATGCGCTTCAACTGCCAAACGCCGTACTGCTCCAGCACGTTGTGCTCGGGGTCGCTGAGCAGGGTGACGCGTAGGCCGTGCTTCTCCTGGAAGCGTCGGTGACTTTTTGTGGAGTCCGGGCTTACGCCGATGACCACCGCGTTCAGGCGCTCGAACTCGTCCAGGTATTGGGTGAAGTCCACGGCCTCGCGCGTGCAGCCGCTCGTGTTGTCCTTGGGATAGAAGTACAACACGACCCACTTGCCGCGCAGATCGCGCAGACACACAATTTCATCGTCTTGATTTGGCAGACAGAAGTCAGGGGCTTGTTCGCCCACGCTCAGTTTAACGGCGTCGGCCATGGCGCCTCCTCCGTGTTGGCGGTGTGCCCTCTTTGAGTTCCGACTTGGGACGGATGGTCACCTTTCGGCGCGGCTCTTTGCCCACGCTGACGGTGTACACGTCGGGGTGTTCACGCAACGCAATGTGGATGATGCGCCGCTCGCTGGCGGGCATGGCTTCCAGCACAACCGGACGCCCGGTACGAGCAACCTGTTCAGCCATGCGCAGGGCTAAGTGTTTTAAGCTTTCCTCTCGTCGACGACGATAATTCTCGACGTCCACTACAATATTCAGCCACCTGTGAGTTTGTTGATTAACAATGGCACGCATAAGATATTGAAGGGCGGCAAGTGTCTCAGAATGACGGCCAATCAACAATCCCAAATCTTTTCCCTTGATATTTAAGACCAGGGCTCGCTTACCCCTCTCATCTGCATTACTCCAATACGTCTCAACCCCGGCCTCAAATCCCAAATAGCCCAGAATAGTCGTGAGAATCTCTTGCGCTAGGGCCTCTACTTCCCCACCGGAGACACTTTCCTCAATGATAGTGGGGGTTTCTATTCTCTCCACTAATGATGATTTCGGGATCAGGCGCACCCGTGCTGGCGTTGCCCCAATACCCAGAAATCCTTTACTTCCCTTTTCCAGAACTTCGACCTCCACATCCTCAAGGGAAAGCCCTAATGCTTGGAGCCCCTTCGCAATGGCCTCCTCCACATCCTTGCCTTCAAACGTATAGGCCGCTTCCTCATTCATGATGACTTCCTCAAATAGTTATCTCTTTTTTCTTCGTCGTCTCTTGCGTCCCTTCTGGGGAACAGACCGTTCCACTTTGCTACTGTCCGTGACAAGAACTGAGGAAGATTCCTCAGATACGGAAGGTTCAGAGCCATCTGTTGCACTGACCGCGATTGCTGTCCTTGCAGATGGTGAGTCCATTTTGCTAATGGTACGATTCACGTAAAGTTGCTGGAGGATACCTAAAATATTAGATGTAACCCAATATAGACTCAATGCAGCCGGAAAAGTGAGAGCAAAGTAGAAAAACATTAGGCTCATTATCCACATCATTTGATTCATCATTCGAGCCTGTGGGTTATCATCTCCACTCGTAGGCGTAGTAGAAAACTTCTGAGTTGCTATCTGTGTCACGACCAGCAAGATGGGAAGAATAAGATATCGAATGGCTGTATCCCAACCGACAGAAGGGGGCAACGGCCACAGCCATGAAATGCCTGTGCTAATGTTAGGAAACGCCAGATCCGGAATCCAAAAGAATCCATCCAGCGCCGTGTTCTGGGCCAACTCCTGAATAGCATAATAGAACCCGAAGAGGATGGGCATCTGAATAAGCATTGGGAGACACCCACCCAGAGGATTCACACCGGCTTCCTGGTAAAGGCGCTGCTGTTCTTGCAGGAGTTTTTGCTGATCGTTCTTATATTTCTTCTTGAGTTTTTCAATTTCTGGCTGCAACTCCTGCATCTTGCGCATGCTGGCCATGGATTTCACGGTAAGAGGCAGCATGAGCAAGCGCAGAAGGATGGTCACAGCAATAATAGCAAAACCATACGTATAGGGTAAATGGAGCGCGTCAAATAACTGGTGGAAAACTTCCAACAGAAAGACTAAAGGTTCTACAAAAATTGTTCGCAACATAATCGAGTTTTTCCTCGCCCCCTTTTTCTACCACCTTAAGGTACAGGGTCGTACCCTCCAGGGTTGAAAGGATGACAACGCGCGATGCGCTTTATACCCAGCCATCCACCCTTAGCGACACCATATTTAGCAATGGCCTCATATGTGTAATGTGAGCATGTGGGGGTGAAACGACAACTGGGAGGGAACATGGGCGACACAAACTTCTGGTAAAATCGAATTATTGTCAGAAGGACAATCTTCGGGACATCGCCTGTACGCAGGTGCAATATGCTACCTTTCATTTTCCTCTACCCATAAATCGGCACGACGCAGTAAATGCTCGATCGCCTGAACCAGTTCGGCATGTGATGCTCGGACTATAGGACGCCGAGCAATAAACACTACATCATATCCAGGACGAATGTGGGGAATGCGTTGACGCACAATCTCTCGCATTCGGCGCCGACTACGATTTCG
Organism: Anaerolineae bacterium; assembly: GCA_026983525.1. Taxonomy (GTDB): domain Bacteria; phylum Chloroflexota; class Anaerolineae; order JAADDB01; family JAADDB01; genus S141-23. The sequence continues at coordinate 10,585 of JALWHQ010000310.1, forward strand.
TACAACTGCTTTGCCGATTCTTCGGCTGGCCGTGAACCCAAAACGGCTATACGACAGACCATTTGGTAGGACACACATTACGCAAAAAGAATGACTCCAACAGGTTCCGCGATTCCGAACCTGTTGAAACCGTTTCTTGTCGCGCAAGCGGTACAGTGGCCTCACCAGGATATGCAACGCCTTCCCCGGCGCCTATGAGGCGTTGCGGCACCGTTGTTATACAGTCAATCGTTTCCGCCCCTTAAGACGACGTCGCCTGAGAACATTACGTCCTCCTGTGGTACGCATTCGGGCACGAAATCCGTGCGTGCGTGCTCGTTTCCTCTTCTTTGGTTGATACGTTCGCTTTGGCATGACCTATCACCTCACTACCTTGTAAGATTCTAAAAGACATAGATGGCTATAAGACCATTCTCTCGTATACTTGGTGAGAAAGAGAGCCGCCTCTGTGTCATGTCTGCTCCTTTTGAGGACACAAGATGTGGGGGACCATGGGCCCCCCACATCTGTATCGTGTAATTATACGGGCGTACCAACAAGGGTGTCAAATGCACGTGTCCAGTCCGTTCTCGAGAACCTCCTCATGCTGAAGTTTGCAAAATGCAGACCTTCGCTGACGTCGGCCTCCACATCGATAAAACCCTAATCCGGTTCCAGGGCTCTTGACATCTGGTTTTTGGAATGGTATACTACAAATGCGTGAAGAGAAGGGGGGGGATTCTGTTGCACTCTTGTATCCACATTGATGAAGCACCCAGTTCTTTACCACTCTTGGCCTGTCCCAGGCCCAAATCCGAGTGAGTGAAGCGGGCAACATTGCTCGCTTGCTTCCTCGCCAACTCGGATGTCCCTGGGACATCCGAGTTTTTTTATGACACAAACCCTCATTGGAGTAGTCTCGTGTCCTATCAGGAGCAGCGGTCTTGGTCACCTGAGGAGGAGATTGAAGATTTTCACCTGTTCGAAGAATGGCTCCGCCACAAGGCTCTGAAGCTTGTCCAACCCGAGCGTGGAGACATTCTCCAAGGCACTATTGTCCATATCTCGCCCACCGAAATACTGGTGGACATTGGGGCTAAACGGGATGGATTTGTACCTTCAACTGATATACAGCGTCTCCCACGTACGATGCGAGAGTCCTTGGCAATAGGCCAAGAGGTACCTGTTATCGTTATTCGCGTGTACGAAGATACCGGAGACATTGAACTCAGCATTTCCCGCGCACTTCAACAGCAAGATTGGCTGAAAGCAAAGGAATTGCAGGAAAGCAAAGATATTGTAGAAGTCGAAGTGACGGGATACAACCGTGGCGGCCTCACGGTAAACTTTGGACAAATTCGTGGATTTATACCTTTATCCCATGTCGCTGACATGCCCAGAAATCTCTCACCAGAGGAACGCACCCAACGTATGGCTGCTATGGTGGGACAACGGATTCCAGTCAGTGTCATCGAGGTTGACCGGGGACGTCGTCGATTGATTTTTTCCCATCGGGAAGGCGTTCAACATTTAAGGGAAAAGCGCAAGGAAGAGCTTCTAACTACTCTTCAAGAAGGTGAAATCGTCAAGGGACGGGTGCGCCGCGTTACTGATTTTGGCGTCTTTGTAGATTTAGGGGGGGTGGATGGCCTAATTCATCGTAGTGAACTTGCTTGGGAACCCATCCAACATCCCCAAGACGTCTTGGAAGTGGGAGAAGAAGTAGAAGTCAAAGTCATCAAAATCGACAAGGAGAAACGCCGTATTGGATTGAGCTTAAAACGCATGCATCCAAATCCTTGGGAAAAACGCGTCAGCCAATATGCCGTAGGTGACATAGTCCAAGCTATTATCACGAATGTAACAGATTTTGGGGCCTTTGCTTCCCTTGAACCTGGAATCGAAGGACTCATCCATAAGTCCGAAATCGGCCTTGCATCTGGAGAGACGCCAAGGGATGTGCTACAGCCCGGGACAGAAGTCAATGTACGAATACTGGACATCGACCACGAGAATCAACGGATTTCTCTAAGCATACGTCGTGCGCCCCAATGGGAGGAAAGCGAGTCAGAGGAGGATGAGTCAGAGGAACTCAACGCGGTCCCAACCGAGGACGTAGATACCACCTCGATCTTATCACCGGATGATGAAGGACAGCCGGACTATATGGACGAATCTTCTTCGGATGAGGGAGGAGGATAGACCATGGGCAACGCAGCCGTAAAGGCCCAGGAACGAGAAAAGGAACTTGCTCGCCTGCGCGCGGAGTTGCGCGAGGCAGAGGAGGAACTGGCTGAAGTCCTCCGCGAGTTAGAAGACAAGCCCGAATTTGGACTGGGGGTGGGAAGTCCACGTTTGTACGAGTGGGAAATGAATTTAGCTCGCCGTGATCAATTGCGGGAGAGGATTGCCTCATTAAAAGAGGCCATAGAACGGTTGGAAAGAGGCGAGTACGGTATTTGCGAAGTATGTGGCAAACCCATTGAGCCTGAACGATTAGAACTCTTCCCCGAAACAACACTGTGCGCAGCATGTGCGCGCGCCCAAAGTCAACGCTTTCGCCGCTGAGGAGCCTTTCACATGGCTCCTCAGCTTACCACCTCCAATTTGTCCGCAACTAAACGTCCCAAGAATGTTCGCTTTCCAGCTGTAGGAAAATCCACCTCTATTTTGACGTCCCCATCTTCCGGGTGCACCCCCACAACAATCCCCTTACCAAATCGGGGGTGGCTTACCCTCATCCCTACCCGATACGTACGCTGAATGTGTACCTGCTCTTGGCGCCGAAAATCACGCGCCCGTCGTAAGGCTACAGTCTCTCGATCTCGCCACTTTTCAGCGAAGACATCCAAATCCTGGGGAGTACGTACGCGCGCCCGGATATCTTGAAGGCGCCGACGCGCTTCAGCCAGTATCTCGACACGACGCCAACGGGTTTCAGGGGCCACATTGGCGTGGGCCGACTGTCGAGTCAGTGTGCTCAAAGCCGTGTGAAGTTTATCCAGTTCTCGGCGAGGCTCAGTAGAGGCCAGATTAATTGTCACGAGTAGAACCCCATGCTTGCGACACACTGCTCGACGGATCGCCTCACGGCTTTGCTCGGCCGATTTTTCCTGATCGGACACACGGCGTCGTCTCGCCGCGGGTTGTACACCTATAAAGTGCACAGCAAATGCCAAATCCGGATAGTAGAGATCAAGTTGAAGACGTCTTCCTGTCTCTGGATTGACCAACCACGGTGGTGAGACATTCTCCTGGGGCGAGAATTCTTCCAGGATTTCCGCCAGGATTTCTCGCCAGGCAAGCCAACGGTAGGCTGTGGACATAATCCTATACCTTCGGCAGACTACGCTGCAAGAGTTCTATGTTTTCCAGCGCCCGTCCTGCGCCGATAGCTACACACGCAATAGGGTTCTCGGCCACATACGCGGGAACGCCCGTCTTCTCGATGAGTAATTTATCGATTTGCCGCAAAAGTGCAGTTCCACCGGTAAGCACCATTCCTCTATCGATAATATCCGCGGCCAGTTCGGGAGGGGTTTTCTCCAAAGTTTGGCGTACCGAGTTTACAATAACATCCAGGGGTTCCTCAATAGCCTCCATCACTTCACCAGAGGTCAAGGTTATCGTCTTTGGGAGTCCGGTGACCTGGTCCCGTCCCTTGACTTCCATTTCCAATTCTTCATCTAACGGGAGCGCACTTCCTATCTCTATCTTCACCACCTCCGCGGTTTGTTCACCAATGATCAGGTTATATTTGCGACGCACATAGGCCATAATAGCCTCATCCAAACGCACGCCTCCCACCCGAACAGAACTCCAGGTCACAATATCCCCAACGGAAATGACCGCGGATTCGGTTGTCCCTCCTCCCAAGTCAACCACCATATTCCCTGTGGGGGTTTCAATGGGCAACCCTGCGCCCAGGGCCGCAGCAAGGGGCTCGGGGATCAAATAAGCCTCTTTCGCACCTGCCTGGATTGCGGCATCGTGCACCGCGCGTGCCTCCACACTGGTCACACCGCGAGGTACACTTACCATGAGTACAGGCTTTACCAAACGGAAACGCCCCAACAATTTACGGATGAAGTACGCCAACATCTTCTCCGTGACCTCGTAGTCGGCAATGACTCCATCTCGCAAAGGGCGGGCAACCTCTATACTTTCGGGATTACGCCCCACCATTTCGCGTGCTTCCGCCCCTATGGCTACGATTTTGCTATCGCGTCGAGAAATCGCGACCACAGAAGGTTCATGGAGCACAATTCCCCGCCCTTTCATGTACACAAGAACATTTACCGTTCCCAAATCAATACCAATGTATCGCTCGAACATGTTCTATCTCCCGCTGACCAATGGCCACAAACAACCCCTCTCCTGAGTCTTTCATAGAAAACGCCGGGGAATTCCCGCACCCCGGCGTGTCAAGACATGGTTCCATTATATCACACCAAGAGAACCGTATCCTATCCTTATCTACTCACCACTCTCCTCTGCGCGGGGCTGAGGAAAGCCCGGTTGGGGCCGACGGCGGCGAGCCACACGCAGCCGCACGTATGCTTTTCGCAGGCTAAGTTCCAGTTGACGACGTTGCTCAGGGGGTACGCCTTCTTTCAACAAGCGTTCAGCACGTTGACGGGCAGCCTCCGCGCGAGCAATGTCGATCTCATCCTCACGCTCGGCAGCATCGGCCAGTACGACCACCTTATCAGGTCGCACTTCAGCCACTCCTCCCCCTACAGCATAGTGAACTTCTTCTCCGCCTGGGTAACCAATGACCAATTCCCCGGGCTGAAGGACGGTCAGGAGGGGGGCATGTCTGGGGAGTATGGTCATACTCCCGCTGGCTCCGGGCAACGTCACCCAGCGCACATCCTCGCTCAACGCCAATCGTTCGGGCGTAACGATTTCCAGTCGAATGGTTTCCATAGGAACGGGTTTACCTCACCTCGATAATCTCTAATCTCCAATCTCCAATCTCCAATCCCACCGAGATTGGCGATCAAAGACTATTGTTCCCTCCGCATGCGTTCTGCTTCTTCGATGACCTCTTCGATGGTGCCCTTCATATAGAAGGCTTGTTCTGGGATATCATCCAGCTCACCATCGAGAAT
>JALWHQ010000311.1 GCA_026983525.1 Anaerolineae bacterium
CCGCACGGGCAAGCGCCTTTCGGAACTCTTGGAACAGATATATGACATCACAGGCCGACTGGTTTTTCGCGAGGACAACCTGCCGATGACTCCGGAACTGAAGGTACTTTTACCTCAGCGTGTACGGCAGCATGATATCCGGGCTATTGGACCGTATCCTGTGCGCCATATTTCCTACATGGATGGCGTGAAGTTCTATCTGGACGGTGACAATTGGCTCTTGCTTCGCTTCTCGGGTACGGAGCCCGTTTTGCGCATTTTTGCCGAGGCCGATGACGAGGAGAAGGCTCAGGCTCTCATGGCGTGGGCCTACGCGCTGGTCGAGGAGAGTGCCCGGTGAGTCCTACCCGCACGTTGGACACGGTTCTGAACACAGGGCTGGACAAGGTGTACACCGCGGCCGCGGTGGTGGTTCGTCATGAGGAGCACGAGGTGTACGCGCGCGCGGTAGGCCATGTCAACCCCGAAGCCACCGACATAGCCGCGACCTTGGATACCTGTTTCGATCTGGCATCCCTGACCAAAGTGTTCGTGACGACCGCGTTCCTGCGCCTGCTGTCCGAGCACGGGGACGTTGACCTGGATACGCCCGTGTGTGCGGTGCTGCCCGAGTTCCGGGGAGCGCGCCCCATTCGCCCCTACGAGGATCCCCTGCAGCCGGGACAGATGGTGACGGTGAGCGAGGAGACGGGCGAGGTAGACGCGAGCACGGTCACCTTTCGCCATTTGCTCACCCACACCGCGGGCCTGCCCGCGTGGCGCCCTTTATACCGACTGCCGCGCGAGCGCATTCGCGGGGAGGTGTTGTATACTTTCTTCGCCTATCGCCCAGGCACCCGTGTCGTTTACTCTGACCTGGGATACATACTTCTGGGTTGGGCTGTCGAGGCTTTGAGCGGAGTGTCACTTCCCAAGGCTCTGCATGACTTGGTGCTGGCCCCCCTGGGGCTGCTGCACGTGCACTATCGTCCCGTGGGGCAGGAACCACCGGTGCCTGTGGAGCAGGTGGCGGCCACGGAGAAGTACGCCTGGCGGGAGGCGCGCATGTGGGGAGAGGTGCACGATGAAAACGCCTGGGCCATGGGCGGCATCTCGGGCCACGCGGGCTTGTTCGGCCCCGCGCGCGATGTGGCCGCGTTGGGCCAGGCTTGGCTGGACACGCTGGAAGGCCGGGATCCCCTGGGGATTACCCGCGACCTGGCACAGACCGCGGTTTCTCTTCAGGCCGAGGATGGCGACGTGCGCCGGGGACTGGGCTGGGCGTTGTGGTCGCCCTTGGAGACGAGCCCCAGCCACCCGCTGGGGACGCGCGCGTTCGGCCATACCGGATTCACGGGCACGTCCCTGTATGTCGACCCCGAGCGCGCGCTTGTCATCGCCGCGCTGACCAACCGTGTCTACTTCGGCCGCGACGCGGAGGGGATTATTGCCTGGAGGTTGGCGCTACACCGAGGTGTGGCGCGTGAAGCGTGATGCGTGATGCGTAATGCGTGAGGCGTAGTGCGTCGTGCGTCCTACGTAACCTTTAACCTTTAACTTGTAACCTGTAACTTGGATCCGTAGGCTATGTTCGTCATTGGCTTGATGAGTGGCACATCGGTAGACGGTGTGGATGTGGCCATTGTGAACATTGAGGGCGCTCCGCCGGATTTGCAGTGGTCCTTGCTTCATTTTACCACTATACCCTATGAGGCGGAGATTCGTGACTTTATCCTCGAGGTAATGGATCCCGAAAGCGGCACTGTAGACAGGGTGTGTGAGCTTCATGCCAAGTTGGGGCAAGTGTTTGCCGAAGCAGTTCTTGCAGGCATCGCGGAAGCAAACCTGCGCCCGGAGGATGTCGCGCTCATCGGCTCTCATGGGCAAACCGTCTGGCACGCGCCTGAGGCAAACCCGTCCGCGACCCTGCAACTGGGAGAAGCCGCTTACATTGTTGAGCGTACAGGCATCCCTGTGGTGAGCAATTTTCGTTCTCGCGATATGGCTGTAGGAGGGCAAGGGGCCCCTTTGGTGGCCTACGTGGATGTGTTGCTCCTTACCCATGAAACACGCGTGCGCGCGGCTCAGAACATCGGCGGTATCGCGAATGTGACGTTCTTACCCCCGCGTTCACACCGTGACCTCGAGCCCTTTGCCTTTGATACGGGCCCGGGGAATGCCCTGATCGATTTGGCGGCCGAGCGCGCCACCGATGGAGCCTGGCGCTATGATCGGGATGGTATGCTGGCCGCTGCAGGTCAGGTGGACGAGGAATTTCTGAACGAGTTGTTGGCGCATCCGTACTTTCGGCGCTATCCGCCCAAGAGCACGGGACGGGAGACGTTTGGACGGGAATTTTTTGACTACGTGTGGCATCGGGCCCGTGCGCGAGGGTTGACCAAGGTGGATGTCGTGTCGACTTTGACCGCGTTTACCGCGCGAAGCATCGCCCATGCTTATCGGGATTTCCTCCCCGTGTTTCCCGAGGAGATCATTGTGAGTGGCGGTGGTGCGTACAATCCCGTCCTGATGGATATGCTTCGCGATTTGCTTGCTCCCGCGCGCGTGGTTGCTTCCGACGACGTGGGGATTCCCGCCGATGCTAAGGAAGCCGTTGCTTTTGCTATTCTGGCCTATGAGACATGGCATGGACGACCGGGGAACTTGCCCATGGCCACGGGGGCGAGGAGGCGTGTAATTTTGGGGCAAGTCACCCCTGCTTCGTCCCCCCACCCGTGGACAAACGACGAGAGACAATCGTCGTCTATGATCACCCCATAATCCAGGGAGGCACCGTGTCTGAGCATCCGACATCTTACTTGTACGAGGAAATTTTCGCCCAACCACAGGTGTTGACCACGCTCCTGTTGGAGGAGCAGGAGCACGTTGCGTCCATCGTGCGCGATTTGCGCAAACGAAACATTCGCTACATTCTGATTGCCGCGCGCGGGAGCAGCGACAACGCCGCCCTGTACGGTAAATATTTGTTTGCCACCACTGTAGGTTTACCCGTAGCTCTGGCCACGCCCTCTGTTTACACACTGTACAATCGTCCCCCCCGCCTGGAGGATGCACTGGTCATCGGTATCTCCCAGTCGGGACGCTCGACGGATATTGTAGCCGTGGTCGAGGACGCGGCCCACCAGGGCGTGCCCACCCTGGCCATCACCAACGATGCGGATTCACCGTTGGCCCAAGCAGCCGACTACACCATCCGCCTCCATGCAGGGCAAGAGCGAAGCATCGCGGCTACGAAGACCTATACTGCCCAACTGATGAGTCTTGCCTTGCTGGCGGGGCATATGGTCGGAGCAGATGAGCAGGTGAGGGCGCTCGCGCGTATTCCTGCTGCGGTGAGTCAGTGCTTGAGCATGGATAGTCACATCGCTCGAGTCGCCGAGCGCTATCGGTACATGACGACCTGTGTCGTAATTGGTCGGGGATACAACTATGCCACCGCCTACGAATTTGCTTTGAAACTGAAAGAACTGACCTACGTCGTTGCAGAGCCTTATTCGTCGGCAGATTTCCAACACGGTCCTATTGCTGTGGTGGCCGACGGGTTCCCGGTATTTGTCTTCGCACCGCAAGGTATTGTCCTCGATGAAGTGCGGAACTTGAGTGAACGGTTGCGTGATAAGGGAGCGGAATTGATCGTCTTCTCCGACAGTCCAGACATGCTCTCGCTGGCCCGGACTCCCATTGCCATTCCGACTTCATTACCTGAATGGCTCACACCTTTTACGGCGGTGGTTTTGGGTCAATTGTTTGCCCACTATCTGACCTTAAGTAAGGACTATGACCCCGATCACCCGCGTGGGTTGACAAAGGTAACCCAAACGCGATGACACCTTCCTGGCGAGAGAGGTGAGAATCATGATCGTCCTCGAAAACATCTCTGTCGTTTATCCCGCACATGTGGTCACCCATCAGGATGTGATCGTGGAGGAACACCGTATAGTAGATGTGCGGGATCATAAAGGAGGCGTGTATTCATCTCACACCCAGCGCATCGATGGCACCCATCTTCTGGTTAGCGCGGGATGGATCGATTTGCAGGTGAACGGGGGGTTCGGGCGGGACTTTACGGTAGATCCGAGCACGATTTGGGAAGTCGCTGCACGTTTGCCGTCGTTGGGGATAGCTGCTTTTCTTCCTACCATCATTACTTCCCCTGCGGAGGTGCGTGAAGAGGCGCTGAGGGTATGGAGGTCAGGGCCGCCGGAGGGTTGGTGTGGTGCTATTCCATTGGGACTCCATTTTGAGGGGCCGTTCTTGAACGTGGAAAAGCGGGGGGCTCATCCGGTGGAGTATTTGCGGATGCCGGATGTTAGGGTGGTTGAGGGTTGGGCGCGTGATCGGGGTGTGTGGTTGGTGACTGTTGCGGTGGAGTTGGAGGGTTTTGAGAATATAGCAAATTGCCTATACGAACAAAACGTCACCCTAAGCATTGGTCACACCAACGCAACCTGGGAAGAAGCCATAACCGCCTTTGAAAAAGGTATTACATATGGTACCCACCTCTTCAATGCTATGCGAGGATTCCACCACCGTGAGCCCGGCGCTGTAGGCGCCCTACTGGCCCGCCAGGACATTGCCGTGGGCATGATTGTGGACGGCATACACGTACACCCCGGAGCAGTACGGCTTGCTTGGGAACTAAAGTCTTCGGAAACAATAACCCTTGTTACCGATGCCTGTGCAGGACTTGGTATGCCACCTGGACGTTACCGCTTAGGCGCCATGGAGATTATTGTGAGTGAAGATCGAGCAACCCTCCCCAATGGCACGTTGGCTGGAAGCATTGTCACTCCTGCCCAAGCGTTGCGGAATCTTATCCAGTTCACCGGGTGTGATTTGTCCAAGGCTATAGACACTGTGACGCGCGCCCCTGCGCGTGTCGTTCAGTTACAAGATCCGGTGATTATGTCGGGGAGGGAGGCCAATTTGACGATTTTCACACCGGATCTGGAGGTCGTTTATACGATTGTGAGAGGGGAAGTGGCGTTTGGTGGTTGGGGTGAGAAAGGTTTATTGGGAGTGGTGGATAGCAACTTGGCTACACGAACTACACCTCCCGCCACCTCACCACATCAAAACAAAAACCAACGTAAATAATCCCGTCACCCCCAACTGCCGTAAACCTATACGAGTTGGAGGCCAGCCAACAGCAGGTCGTAATATCCCCCACACCGTTTCCCCCCATTGCACAGCATATGCCAGCCACAACCAAGGAGACAACACCCCCAGTGCTCCCAACATTCCCACACAAACCATATTGAACGTGGTGTATAAAAGAGCCCGCCAGCCCACCCGCACGCGCTCCCATATGGATGGAACGCCAGGCCAACGTCGCTGAGCCAAACGCACATATGTGTACACAATAGAGGCCGCGGATTGAAACCACGTCAGCACCCAAAGCCACCAACCTGTCGGATCTGCATACCCGCGAGCCACCCATAAGGCCGCGGGCGCAGCCAAGGCCAATGTTCCACTCGCCACTATCTCTATCCCCATCTGTCCCCGCTCCACTCTACGAGCAACCAAGAGCAAATGCCATGCAAGCACAATAAGAGCAGGCAAGGCCAATAGAAACAAATATCCCATCCCATTTAAGGCGAACCATATTGCCACCCCTATCCCTATCAAGCCATATATCCCCATCCACAACAGCGTCGTCGGCAACAAATAGCGTGGCCTGCGCCCACTGAGTATCTTCACCATCATGACGATTGGCTGACGAAGAAAGAACGCATCTAACACACCCAACAGCAAAACCCACGTTGATGTCGACCACTTGCCCCCCGCCCAGAGCCCAACAATAAGTGGGCTCAACAGAAAGGCCCATGCTCCGTGCTCCTGGGGCAGCACAATTGCCTTGTGGTAAAGCCGCAGCCTTTGACGCCGATGAGTTGCCATAAGCGTTCCTCTATGGTAGCATGTGGTCGATTCATGACCAGGTCAGATAACCGCGTCACAGATATGCCCGAACTATCCCTTTATCCAAAACGCAATCTTACCATTATCCGCGGAGCGGGCGCCACTCTTTGGGATGAAGATGGCCATACATATATTGACTGTATTGGCGGCCATGGGGTGGCGATTGTTGGGCACTCCCATCCTCTCCTCGTTCGCGCCATACATGATCAAAGCAAGCGCCTCATTGTATGCCCCGGCACATTGGACAACGACATGCGTACTCACTACATCTCGCGCCTCACGGATATCACACCAGAAGGTTTAGACTATGTCTTTCTTGCCAACTCAGGGACAGAAGCTATTGAAGCGGCCATCAAGTTTGCGCGGGTTACCACCGGAAGGACAAAACTAGTCGCGACGATGCGCGGTTTTCACGGTCGTACTATGGGAGCGCTGTCCCTCACCTGGAAGAAGGCATATCGCCAACCATTTGAACCTCTTGTACCCGACATCGTTCACATTCCCTATGGTAATATAGATGCAGCACGTAGCATCGTTGATGAACACACAGCCGCCATAATAGTAGAGCCCATCCAAGGTGAAGGAGGCGTCCGTCCTGCTCCCGAAGGATATTTACAATCCTTGCGAAAACTGTGCGATGCCACAGGTGCACTGCTCATCGTGGATGAAGTACAGACGGGCTTTGGGCGCACGGGGGCAATGTTTGCCATTGAGCATTGGGATGTTATTCCTGATATCCTCTGTTTAGCCAAGGGAATCGCCGGCGGAATACCAATGGGCGCAGTCATCACCAATGAGCGTGTAGCATCTATTCTACGGCCCGGACATCATGGTTCCACTTTTGGGGGGAATCCCCTTGCTTGTGCGGCTGCTCTGGCCGTGTTGCACATCATTCAAAGCGAGAATTTAGTAGAGAGGGCGCGAGAAAAGAGCCAGTGGCTTTTCGAACAATTGGCAAGGTTGCCCTCCCAACGTGTGCGTGAGGTACGGGGCATGGGCCTGATGGTAGGCATTGAACTTCGGGAGCGGGCCACCCCATACCTGCAACGTTTGCAGGAGGAACATCATATCTTAGCCTTACCAGCAGGACCCAACGTCATTCGTCTGCTTCCTCCTCTCGTCATTACAGGGAAGGAACTGGCACGTGTCGTAGATGCCCTATACAAAGTACTATCCTGAAGTTTTGGTAAGGAGGATACCCCATGCGCTTTTTGATCACCGGAGGAGCCGGATTTATTGGAACGGCGCTAGCTAACCGACTGGTCGCTGAAGGGCATCATGTGCGCGTGTTGGACGATCTTAGTGCGGGTGAGCCCCAGAGGCTAGATCCTCGTGTAGTATTTACTCGCGGAGACGTACGTGATATGCCCAAACTATGGACCCTCTTACAAGGGGTGGAATGTGTCTATCACTTAGCCGCGCGCGTCTCCGTCCCCGAATCCGTACTGTTCCCACGAGAGTACAACGACGTCAATGTTGGTGGAACGGTGAGTATTCTGGAAGCAACGCGTGCAGTTGGTGTGCGTCGCGTTGTACTCGCATCATCAGGGACTGTGTACGGGGAGCAACCAACGCAACCCCTACAAGAGCAGATGCCCCCGAACCCGCCAGCCCCCTATGCCGTCACCAAAATCGCCTCTGAATACTACATCTTCACGCTGGGTAAATTGTATGGTATCGAGACAGTAGCCCTACGGATCTTTAACGCTTATGGCCCTGGACAACAGTTACCCGTCTCATATCCACCGGTCATTCCTCAATTCTTACGCCAAATCTTGGGGGGAGGCTCATTAATCATACATGGAGATGGCACCCAGACTCGGGATTTCGTCTACATTGACGACGTGGTGGACGCGCTGGTCGCCGCCGCTACCGCGGATGTAAATGGGATGGTTGTAAATGTAGGATCGGGCATCGAAACCAGCATAAATGACCTTGTGCACACCCTGGAACAAGTGACGGGGCGTAAAGCCCATGTGCTTTACAACGCAGAAGCGAACCCTGGCATGTCACGTATGGTAGCCGACCTAACACGAGCACGCGAGTTGTTGGGATATCAGCCCCGGGTGTCGCTGTATGAAGGATTGAAGCGGATGGTGCGAGAGGATCCTCGTTTCACCCACATGGAGACAGCTATTGCAACTCACCGGTGAGTTGCTTAGGGTGAGTTTCGACAAACGAATGGGAAGAGCGGATCGCAGCCAGTCCTACAGCCAATGCACTGGCGATGGTACGCATTCCCACAAGATGGTGTTCCTCGAACACCCGCCGTTCATCACTCGAAACCACGATTAACACACCCAATACCGCGTCGCGGCCCTCAATAGGAATGACCATAACCGGGCCAGATGTTTCAAACATCACACTTCCCACATCTTCACCAACCGCGTTCGGTGTGTAGAAGACGGGCTGCACGGCGTCATACACCCAGCGCACAACCCGCCAGTCAATCCGGTCCACCAAGAATGAAAATTCGGGCGAACTAGGCGGGAAGGGAGCGTAAACGACTGGATCTTTGCGTCCATCACCCAGTACAAAACCAACATAGGCACCTCCGATAACCTGTTCGACCTCAGCCCCCAGCAAAGCCAGCAATTCGTCCATTGACGTCGCTGAAGCCAGCGAGCGTGTAATCGAGTACAAAGTGACTAACTCTGCCACATGTTCCTGGGTGGTCCGGGCAAGATTGATATTTTCTATTGTGCGCCCCGCGAATTGGGCAACGACCTCCAATATGCGCAAAAAAGGTTGCGTATCCAGTCGACGTTCTGCGTCATATGTCAACACCACAACACCTTGGATGTTTTGTGCCCCCATGAGAGGTAAAGCCAACAAACGTTCTCCCTTGGTCTCCCACGGAAACTCGTGCTTATGTCGACCCTGTTCTGATATTTGCACAGGCGAACTGTAGGGCCGTCGCTTAGCAAGTGTCGGTGCCACAACACCCCATAATGGAGGACGCCATTCCCGGCCCAACCACTCATGAAGCACTTCAGAAGAAAGTCCCACAGCCGCGGTCAATTTCAGCGGCCCCAACTCATTTTCTCCCAATAAGAGCATCACCTCGCGGGATGACGTCAGCACAGAAAACGCTGTGACCACGTTCTCGTAAATCCGTTCCCCTCTATCTGCCTCATTAATGAGCAAAAAAGCGTGATAAAGTGCCTCTGCCCAGCCAATGTCAACCGTAATGGGAGAGGTCGATTCCCTCATCCTCTGTTGCAGATCATGAACCAAATCCTCGGATTGAGAACGAATAACGTTACCCAGGCGCTCCTCTAATTGAGAAAAGAGTGATTCCACATCAATAGCGTGAGGTCTCTCTAAACGTTGAAGGGTATCTTCGAGACGCTTCTGCCACCCAATAGCAAGGTGGTAGTAAATAGCCACCAGGAGCCATATCAGAAGGTTCATGAGAAATGTGACGACGAGGATCACTCGAGTTGTATCTGAAACGATATCAGAGGTTTGCCATAGAAAGCCTGCGAGGGAGAAGATAACCATCCCCAGAGAAACCAGGATGGCCATCCCTACATATGCCCACTTGTCTTGGTTGCCCCCTCCACGCCGCTGATCGTCACTCATGTTTGCTTTGGCCTAAATTCCTCGTCTATAATGGACGCCGAACCGGATCATCGGCATCCATTACTCAACGGCCTGACAGGCGGCCGTGCCATCTATACTAAAAGGGGTTATGATATATGTCAAGTACACCACACGTACTCATTGTCGATGATGAACCAGAAGCGCTGAACCTTGTTCGCCGCCTGCTGGAGGCTGATGGGTTCCGTGTACATGTCGCAACAGAGGGCGAAACTGCCCTCCGCTTGTTCGAAGAACTGCGTCCCGAATTAGTCCTTCTCGATATCCTCCTACCTACTGTTGACGGGATAGAACTCTTAAAAGTTATGCGAGCCCGCGATCCTGTCCCAGCTATTGTCATGGTCAGTGCCCTAACGTCAGAACGTATTATGTTAGAATCGCTCCTCGCAGGCGCGGATGAATACATCAGCAAACCTTTTCCTATCAAAGAAATGCGCATCCGTATTCGCAAAGCATTGGAAAAAGCTCGCCTGCGCAAGGAGAATGTGCGTCTACAGGAGGAACTAAACCGAGCCAATGAGCGACTGAAAGCCCTATTTGAGAAATACATGCCCACTCCGGTGGCCGAACGACTTATCTCTGCTCCAACGTTGCCAGACTTAGGCGGCACTCGGCAAGTGATCACGGTTATCTTTGCTGACGTACGCAACTTCACCTCTCTTTCTGAGACACACCCACCTGACAAGCTTATGGATATCCTGAACACCTATCTATCCCAAGCCACGGAAGCCATTGTCAAATATGGGGGTACACTGGACAAATTCATGGGGGACGGTGTGATGGCTTTCTATAACGCACCTGTTCCCCAAGAAGATCATGCCCTTAGAGCAGTAGCAACGGCTCTTGAGATCCACCACCGCGTGCAGGAAAGCGGGCCTACGGTGAATGGAAAACGCCTCACCTTTGGTATCGGCATCCATACTGGTGATGCAGTTGTAGGCAACGTTGGCAGTTCATATTTGATGAACTACACCGCCCTTGGAGATTCCGTTAACGTAGCGAAGCGTCTACAGGAAATGGCTGAGCCAGGCCAAACATTGGTAAGTAAAGCCACATATGATCTGGTGGCTCCTTACGTCAGCGAATTTGAGGACTTGGGAGAAGTCCAACTCTATGGGCGCCAAGAACCTGTCCGGGTGTTTGGCATTCATGCCTTGAACATCGAGGATGAAACCCTACGACGTCTCACAGATCAGTTGGAACCTGTCCATTAAGTAAGAAACACTTGCATGTAAAGGAGGTCTGATGCGTAAAGTCATCCTTGTAGCGATATTGATCACTTTGCTATCTCTCGCTCTGACTCAAATTCGTACATTAGCAGCTACTCCCACTCCCAATGAGGTAGAGGCGGTTGCCCGTACGTTGTATTGCCCCCTCTGTGTGGGCCAACGGCTTGACTCCTGTGAAATTCCCCTTTGCCAGGACATGAAGCGAGAAATTGCCCAAATGCTGACCGAAGGACGAACACCCGAAGAGATCCGTGCCTACTTTGTGGAGCAGTATGGGCCGGTCGTGCTGGGCGAACCCCCTCGTAAGGGAATAAACTGGCTGGCCTGGGTGATTCCGATCATGGTGTTGGTAGCAGCAGTAGGATATGCTGGGCTCAAGGTTCGGCAGTGGAGCCAAGAACGTGCGCTCACAGGAGAGAGTATATACACAACAGAACAGGGTGACGTTGAAGATGAATACATGAGCCAAGTAGACCGAGAACTCTCTCAACTGGAGTGACTGTATGAACTCTCAAACTATAACCGACACCCGTCGTTTTACTCGCGGCCAAATTATCGCCTTCTTGATAGCCTTACTGTTCATTGGAATACTTGCAGCCGGTTTGATTATGCGCCATCAGGGACGCCCCACAGAAGGGCCAGCACCCGACTTTACCCTAACGCTGTTCGATGGGGGTACCTTGCGCTTGTCTGAACAACGTGGCAAGGTCGTAGTGGTGAATTTTTGGGCTTCGTGGTGTCAGCCATGCAAGGATGAAGCCCCTGACCTGGAACGGGTTTGGCGCATGTACAAAGATAAAGGCGTCCTATTCATAGGCGTGAATTGGTCAGATACAGAGGGCAAAGCACGGGCGTATTTGGCTGAATTCAACATCACCTATCCCAATGGCCCAGATCTGGGCCGAAGAATCGGGCAAAAGTACCGCATTCAAGGCGTACCTGAGACATTCTTCATTGACAAGCAAGGCCACATACGTCAGGTCGTCATACGGCCGTTGGAGGAGGCTGAACTAATCTCGCTTATAGAAGGCCTGCTAAATGAATAAGCAAGCATGGACCTGAGGAGGAACCAATGGCAGATATCGGCTATATCTCGTTATTGTTGGCACTTGTGATTACACTGTATGGGGTAATTGCTGGAATTTGGGGACAGCGTGCTCGATGGCCAAGCATGGTCGAGAGCGCAAGACGAGCTTTATATGCATACGCGATTCTCGTAAGCATTAGTACCTTGGCCCTTTGGTACTTGCTCCTCACGGACGATTTCAGTGTTGTGTATGTAGCAGGACATAGCGAGCGCGCTCTACCTACATTCTATAAATTCGCTGCCCTATGGGGTGGACAGGAAGGCTCTCTGCTCTTTTGGGCTTTCATCTTAGGTCTTTATGTTACGGCAGCAGCCGCGTTGTTACGAGAACGGCACCCAGAATTCAATGCTTATGTATATGCCATTCTCCACAGCATCGCCTCCTTCTTTATAGCGCTACTCATTTTCGCCGCCAATCCCTTTGCACCTGTAAGTCCTGTACCCCCTGATGGTAGTGGTCTTAATCCGCTCCTTCAAAACTACTGGATGGTGGTACATCCTATCGGCCTTTACCTCGGCTACATAGGGTTTACGATACCGTTCGCCTACGCAATGGCGGCACTCCTTTCGGGACATTTGGGGAATGCATGGGTTCGCACAATTCGACGTTGGACGTTGGTACCCTGGATGTTTCTATCTATTGGTATTCTGATGGGCTCACAATGGGCATACATGGAATTGGGCTGGGGGGGCTACTGGGCATGGGATCCAGTAGAAAATGCTTCTTTCATGCCGTGGCTCACCGGTACTGCATTCCTTCATTCAATAATGATCCAAGAGCGACGTGGCATGTTGAAGGTGTGGAACGTAGTTCTCATCTTTCTCACTTTTTGGCTAACGATTCTGGGAACCTTCATCACCCGTAGTGGGGTCATCGAGTCGGTACACTCCTTTGCCCTGTCCAATATTGGCCCCATGTTCTTTGCATTTCTCGCCATTTTATTGTTTGGGTTCCTATACGTACTATTCACACGTTGGCCTCTACTCCGCTCTGAAAATAACTTAGATGCCATCGTGTCCCGAGAAACCACCTTCCTTCTCAACAACGTTATTCTTGCTACTATAGCCTTCACCACACTGTTGGGAACCACGTGGCCTATTCTATCTGAATTGTTCACCAATGAAAAACTCGCGGTTAGCGCCCCCTTCTTCAACAAGGTAAATGGCCCCATCTTCGCGGCACTCCTTTTCCTGCTGGGTGTGTGTCCACTCCTTCCTTGGCGACGGGCAACGTGGCAAGCCTTGCGGTATCAGTTACAATGGCCCTTTATAGGCGCGCTTCTAACAGCCATCCTGGTGTTTGCTCTGGGAGAACGACGCTGGTGGCCTATTGCGGGCTTAGCAACAGCTGGTCTGGTATTCATGACGCTCGTTCAAGAATTCATTCGAGGGACAAGAGCACGCATGCACACAACGAATGAACCCCCTTGGACGGCTCTCCTAAATCTATTCAAGCGGAACCAGCGTCGCTATGGGGGATACGTTGTCCATTTGGGTGTCGTCCTTATGGCCCTGGGCATCATTGGCAACTCCTTTTATCAGATAGAGAATCAAGGGGCACTTGAAGTGGGCGAAACATTAAGCATTGGACCATACGTACTCCGCTATGATGGTCTCTTTGAGCGACGCGAAAGTAACTACACCGCGGTAGTGGCTCACCTAACTGTTTTTCGCGATGGGCAAGAGATAGGTGTATTAGAACCCACGAGAAATCTGTACGATAAACGCCCAGAACAGCCAACGACTGAAGTTGCTGTGCGTTTTGGCTTGCGGGAGGATCTTTATGTTGTGTTGGCCGGCTGGGAACAAGGAGGAAAGCTGGCGAGTTTTAAAGTGTACATTAACCCCTTGATGTCATGGCTATGGATTGGAGGACTTGTGCTTGTGTTGGGCACCCTTGTTGCATGGTGGCCGCGCCCCCGACGGGTTGCTAAACCTGTACGAGTTCCACGTTCAGCTGTTCCTACTGCATAGCACTCCACCTACATTATGCTATTGTTTGTGACAGAGGAGAAAGACGAGAATGCTGGAAATCTTGATCATTACGTTTGTCGTGTTGCTCGCTGTAGGAGTGTGGTTTGCAGTCCTGGAGCCTCTATTTAGTACAGTTCATGCTACAGAAAATGATAAAGAGAAAACTGCATATCTGAATGTATTAGAAGATCTGTACGCGCGCAGGGATGCACTTTATGCCTCTATTAAAGAATTGGAATTTGATCATCGGGTAGGGAAAATTGATGAGAACGACTTTCAACGTTTTAGTGCGCGATTGAAACGCGAGGCTGCCGATGTACTTCGCCAAATTGAGGAGGCTAAACAAACTCAGGCAGCAATACGCGAACGTCTTGAAACTCAAATCCAGTCATTAATCGATAACGTCCCTGAGAGCCTCACCTCAGAAGGCCCCATACAAGCAGAGAAACTTAAACCCTCTGCAACCACACCCCGATTTTGCACCCAATGCGGCCACCGTCTCCAGCCGGGCGATCGATTTTGTAGCCAATGTGGTACGCCTGTCCGAGAAGTTGTCAGATAGGATAAGGAAGGGCCTGTTATTAGTTTAAGACACCTACCTCTGTATAAACATCAATCGCTTCTGGTTCTCTTAGTAGCATTTCATGCCGAAACAAAGGCACATCCAGGAACAATGAGCAAGTAGGCCATGCCTGAAGGTAAAGCCACTGGCCGCAATGGCTATCTCTTCATTGTGGCGCTGATTGTGCTGTCTGAGATTTTTTTCTCGCCCTTATATGTCTACGCGCAATACCCTATTACCGTAGACCCCGCCCAAGTGGAGAACCAATTCCCTCAATATTTCGCGCTCCACTTCCCTGTTCGCAGTACAGCAGGAGATATTGTAGATGTGCGCGGGCGGGTACGCTTCGGTATCCGCCCTGTCTACCAACGAGTAAGCCTGGATCTCACCCCCGGCCGTGAGACGACGGCCACCTGGGTGTGGGATACCTCTCGCATTACCGTTCCTCCCTACATTCCTATCGAATTCCAACTGGAAGTGAAAGACTCGCAAGGCAACAGGCTCAAAACGGACTCCTACCTTTTCATCTACGAGGATAACCGTTTCGCCTGGCGTGAACGCCGTTCTCAGCACCTCCTTGTGCGCTGGTACGAGGGAAGCGACGCGTTTGGCGATTTCATCTTCGATATTGCCCAGGATGCGCTGCAGCGCCAGATGGATGTGCTGGACCTTGTGCCGGAACGCCCGCTTGTGTTGGTTGTCTACGCGAACGAGGAGGATTTCTTCGCCTGGCACAGTTATCGTACCGAGTGGATCGGTGGACAGGCCTTTCCCGAATTCGGCGTTGCCGCCCAGATCATTCCACCGAATAGCGACCCCGATTGGTTGTATGACGTCATCCCCCACGAACTCAACCACCTCCTCGTAGGCCCATACATGAACACACCCCTGGGACGAGTACCTGCGTGGTTTGAGGAAGGGTTGGCCCAGTATTTCGAACAGTCCCCCGCGTTCGAAGAGCATTATCGCATCCAACAAGCCGTAAAAGAGGGGCGTGTGTTACCCCTGGGCGTCATGCGCAGCCCCCCCGGACAAGACCCAGATGAGGTGCGACTATGGTACGCCCAGGCGCTGAGCATGGTGGAATGGCTCATCGAGCGGCATGGGAAGCCCGCTCTCCGTGCGTTTATTCGGAAGTTGCACAAGGGAATGCCTGTATCCAAAGCGTTTGGAGAGGCGTTCGGGGAAACAGAAGAGGAATTCTATGCCTCATGGCGGATGCATATGGGGCTTCCCGCCCCCACCC
>JALWHQ010000312.1 GCA_026983525.1 Anaerolineae bacterium
GACGCGTTGCAGCGGGAACAAAAGGGAGTGCGCCTTGTTACGACCAATGTAGGAAGCATGAGCGGCCTCATGGCCCTCCAACGTGATGAGGCTCACATGGCCGGAGCGCACTTGCTGGACGAGGAAACCGGGGAATACAACATTCCTTACATCAGGCGGCTCATCCCCGACAGGGATGTGGTGGTGTTGGGGTTTGTATATCGTGAGCAGGGACTTATCGTTGCGCCTGGAAACCCAAAGAGCATCCTTTCCCTGGAGGACCTTACTCGTCCGGACGTAACCTTCGTCAACCGGCAACGGGGCGCGGGAACGCGCGTCCTTCTTGACTACGAATTGAAGAAACGAGGCATCAACCCTCGTCAGATCAGGGGATATGAACGTGTGGAATACACTCACCTGGCGGTAGCGGCGGCCATAAAAGGGGGGGCTGCAGACTGCGGGCTGGGCATCTTGGCTGCGGCTCGAGCGCTGGGACTGGATTTCGTTCCCCTATTTCGTGAACGGTATGATTTAGTCATTCCTCGTGAATATTACGAAAGTGCTCTCCTGGCACCTGTCCTGGAGGTCATTCGCTCTGAGCGCTTCCGACAGGCCGTCGAGGCTCTTGGTGGATACGATACCTCCATCATGGGACAGGTGTTGACAAAGGACGGATAGTGGGTGTCTATGTCCATCTTCCCTATTCACGGGAGCATACAACGCATCAATTATGGGGAGTTGACCATGACGTCGATGACATCATCACCGGAACGGGACACTACATGGTTTTGGATTGTAGGCATTTTGCTGGTCGTTCTGGCCTGCCTCATCCTCGCCCTTTGCGCTACACTGGCTGGCGTAGGGCTTTGGTTGCAAGCACAAGAGGCGAATAGCGCCACACCGCACATCATTTATGTGACGGCTACCCCTACCCTTGGAGGACCTGCTCAGTCGCCCCAGCCCATGCTCGTACCTGGAGAGGACCACGCGCAGGCGACACCTACTCCATTACCCCTGCCTGAGGGACGGGGGCGTGTTACTGTACTGGAAGCCACACGAGTCCCCTTGCCTACCCGTGACTTGCGTGTGTTGGGCATGCGTTTCAACCCTGATCTTGGTGAAGTTCCACCCATTGTGAATCCCACGCCCCCCACGTACGAAGTCGGTGATGTGCGATCATTCTACGTTACGGATACGGACAATAACCGTCACTTCCAAATTGAGGCGGAACTCAAGTACAAGACAGAACATGCCTACTTTTGGTTTGAGCGGGGTGTGCGTGTGGATATGGACGAAGTTCGCGAGGCTGCCCGCTTCTTTGAGGAACAGATTTATCCCACCAATCGTCGCGTCTTTGGAGAGGAGTGGGAGCCGGGAGTAGATAATGATCCTCACATTACATTCCTCCACGCGCGAGGCCTTGGTGCCTCCGTAGCAGGGTATTTTTCCAGCGCGGATTCCTTCCCCCGCAGCGTGAGTCCCTACTCCAACGAAATGGACATGTTCTACATCAACTTGGATGCCACCGAACCGGGCGATCCCTTCTATTTGGACGTCATCGCCCACGAGTTCCAACACATGATCCACTGGTACCAAGACCGTAATGAAGAAACCTGGCTGAATGAAGGTCTCTCCGTATTGGCTGAAGTCGTCAACGGATTCCACATGGGCGGCTTTCTGCCTGTATTCCTCTCCAACCCCGACCTGCAACTCACGGGGTGGAATGATGAGAATTCCACCCCCCACTATGGTGCTGCTGGCCTGTTCGCCTATTATTTTTACGAGCACTACGGGGAAGAGGCAGTACGACGTTTGGCCCGCCACCCCAAGAACGGTATGGATGGTTTCGATGCGGTGTTGGTGGACCTGGGCCGGAACATGACATCCGTCGATTTGTTCGCGGACTGGGTCGTGGCCAATTTAGTCAACAACCCCCGATTGGGTGACGGGCGTTTTGGATATCGCCGAGAGGTCACCGAAAGAGCCGACGTGGAAAGGACAGTCTCGGAATATCCTGCCATACTCGATGGAACGGTTGCTCAGTATGGAACAGATTACCTTCGTTTGGATGGACAGGGCACAGTGACAGTCGCGTTTCGTGGGGTAGATGTAAATCGCCTGGCTCCTGTTCGTCCTCACAGCGGGCAATTTGTCATGTGGGGGAACCGCGGAGATGATAGTGACAGTCGTCTCTACACAGAGATTGATTTGACCAATGCGGTAACGGCTACGTTGTCCTTTTGGACGTGGTATGACATCGAGGAGTTGTGGGACTTTGCTTATGTTGTCGTTTCTACGGATGGCGGTAAGCACTGGGAAATGTTGGAATCACCTCGCATGACGCGCGAGAACCCATATGGCAACAATTTGGGGGTGGGATATACAGGCGTTAGTGGGGGGGGCGACACCCCTGAGTGGGTATTCGAGCGCATCGATCTCAGTCCATATGTGGGACAGAAGGTGTTAGTGGGGTTCGAGTATGTGACGGACGACGCTTTTACTCGTCCCGGATTTTTCGTGGACGATGTGCGTATCGAGGGGGTGGGGTTTGCTGACGATTTTGAGCAATCTCTGGAAAAGTGGGTACAGAAGGGGTTCTTGCGTACAGACACCTTCGTGCCTCAACGGTATATTGTACAGGTCATCCAGGTCAAAGGGGACAAGATGGCCCCCCTACAACGGTACATCATCGTTGACGGTGAGACATTGGAGTTCACTATTGAGGATATCGATAAGTGGAATACGTATATTGCTGTGAGTGCATTTGCCCCCCTTACTTGGGAGACGGCGGATTATTCCCTAAGCATAAAACGGCGATAAGGTCCTTTCACTTGTGAGGCGTTGATCCAGGGGAGGACAACTCGCATGGCAGACCCCAAACGCATCCTGATTGTGGATGATGATCCTCAATTGCAGAAATTATTGGAACTGGCGTTGAAGCGCCAGGGATACGAGGTAGCCATTGCGTCCACAGGGGAGGAAGCCATCACCGGTGTTCTGGCCTTCCGTCCTCATCTGATTCTCATGGACGTCATGATGCCGGATATGGATGGGTATGAGGCCACCAAGCGTATACGGCGTATGAGGGAGGGGCGAGATATTCCCATTATTTTTCTCTCGGCCTTGAACCAAGTTGATGCCAAGGTAAAGGGGCTGCGTGTGGGCGGGAATGACTACGTGACCAAACCGGTTAACCTGCCCGAACTTCTGGCCCGTATCGAGGCGCATTTGGGTATAGTCCTTCCTCCTATGGGACAACTGATCACGGTCTTCGGAGCAAAGCCCGGGGTGGGGACTACTGGATTTCTGGTCAATGTAGCTCTTGCTCTCCATGACCTTTCCCCTCACGCGAACATTATCATTGTGGATTGGCGTCGACCTATGGGGGATGTGGCTACATTCTTGGGCTTGCTGGAACCCCCCTCCATTGATATGCTGCTTCCCGGCTTGACGAGTATCGACGAGGAGACGATGGAGCAGATGCTCGTGGAGTACTTGCCCAACGTGCGAGTGCTTGCCGGATCGGTGGACCCGAGTAAAGCTCAGCACATGACAATGGACACGATGAGTACGGTGCTCGAAACTGCCCTCACGATGGCGGATTACGTGTTCGTAGATGTGGGTTCTGCCTTGGAATGGGAGGAGCCTCCCCTTATTAGCAAGGATATGGGAGCAAACTATTGTTTGGTCACCCCTGAGATTACCAGCGTCAAGCGCATTCTACATTTTATAGGATGGGGTCCTCAGGAGGAGCATGAGGTGTTCTACATCCTCAACAAGGAGGGAATACCCGGAGGAATTGCTACCCGTCAACTGGAAGCGAACCTCCACCTTACCTTTGTTGGTCGATTACCCTACGATTCTGAGGTGATGACCCGTTCGATGAACATGGGGACCCCTGCTGTACGTATGGCCCCCAAGTCCAAGTACGCCCGGGCTATCCAGGAAATTGCTCGGGGGATTGCGTAGAGAACTAATAAGG
>JALWHQ010000313.1 GCA_026983525.1 Anaerolineae bacterium
GGCCGGGCCGCCACCGGTCGCGGGCGGGATCGTAAATCTCCACGGTGTCGGTGGGCAGGAAGTCCCCCGTGGTGCCGCCGAAAACGTAGATGTGGTCGCCAAGCAGGGCTGCAGAGGCGTTGCTCACCGCGGTGGGCTTGGGTTGCGCGGGCGACCAGACACCGCGCGCCGGGTCGAACACGTCCACCCGATCCAGGACACCGCTTGCGTTCTCGCCGCCAATGATGTACAGCCTCCCTTGCCATACGGCAGCGGCCGCGCGCGCGCGGGGAATCTCCGCGGGCGCCTGGGGCACCCAGCGTTCCACGGCTCGGCGCTGGGGTGGGGCGGCCTCACCCCGATGTGTGTCGCTGAAGGCCGCATCCCTGAGCGCGAACACCGTCGGATGGGCCGTCTGGCGGGGCCAAAGGGTCAGAAACGCGACCAAGACCAGCGCAATGAGCACTCCGGCCAGGAGCACCTTGCCCACATGTGGACTTCCAACCGGCATGGCCGGCGGTGTGCTTATCTCCTCACCGCCGGCTGTTTCCACCCCGGGCAAACTAATAATGCCTTCCTGGAGCCCTACCAGAATGGCCTCAGAGCGGTTCATGACCCCCAGTTTGGCGTAGATGTTGCGCAGGTGGACTTTCACCGTGTTAGGGCTGATGTAGAGTTTCTGGGCGATCTCCTGGTTTGTGGCCCCGGTGGCCAGAAGCGCGAGAATTTCCTTTTCCCGCTCGCTCAGTTCCTGTCGTTTCTCCTCGGGCATGGTTCCTTCTCCGGCGCTCACCACGTCCACCGCAGGTGCTTGGGATAGCGGTTCTTCAACACCCCACGTACTCGCTTGCCCCACCCCAGGGAGAAGCCATCCACGGTGACGAGCACCCACCCATCATCGCCGGAATCCGCCAATTGTTCTCCCCGCAAATAAGCGACCACGCGCGGGTCGTCGACGGTCAAATCCAAGCGCCGTTTGACCTGCTCGGGGCGCAGCCACATGGCCAGGGCGTGGTCGGGGATGAACCCGGCGTGTTTGACCTGGCCCAGCCACAGGCCCGGTCGCAGAATGCGCAGGCCCTGTAACCGTCCGGGATTGATGGGGCAGGCGTACAGGTTCTCTCCTACGAGCATGACCCCCGCCACTCGGGGCATTTCGGTCAAGTTCACCTCACACCAGGTTTTGTACGCATCCCACACCGCGCGGGGCATGCCCTTGGGACGCTTTGGCTCCGGGATGTTCAGGGGGTGGCGGGGACGGTAGTATCCCTCTTTGACCATAAGGGCGATGAAGTGCCCCTCGCCGCGCACTTTGTGCGGCCAAAAGCGCGCGCAGTGTTCCAACGGTATATCCCCGCGCAGGTCTGGGGCCACCCAATCGGGACGCCCTGGGGATGCCCCTTCCAGTTCGATGGGTTCCAGGGTGAACTCGGGGTGCTCGTGGAGGAAGCGGGCGATCACAGCCTCGTTTTCGGTCGGGTTGAAGGTGCAGGTGGCATAAACGAGGAATCCGCCCGGCTTGACCAGAGGCGCGGCCGCGTTGAGCAGGTGATACTGGCGTCCTGCGTTGCCTTTGACCGCGCGCGGGCTCCAGTGGTCGGCCACGTCGGGGTTGCGGCGAAACATGCCCTCTCCCGTGCAGGGCGCGTCCACGACCACCGTGTCGAACGCTTCGGGAAAGTTGGGATGCAGGTTTTCGATGCGCTCGTTGCTGGCGACCCAGACGCGCGCGCCCCACCGTTCCAGATTTTGGGCCAGCACTGTGGTACGGCGACGGTCGATGTCGTTGGCCAGGAGAAAACCGCGGTCTCCCATGAGCGCCAGCAGATGCGTGGACTTGCCCCCCGGCGCCGCGGCCAGGTCGGCCACCCACTCCCAGGGCTGGGGGTTGGCCACGACGCCAACGGCCATCGCCGTGGGTTCCTGCACGTAATAAAGTCCCGCCGCGTGGTAGGGATGCTTCCCCGGCTCCACGTCGTTGGGGATGTAGAATCCTTCGGGACACCAGGGCACGGGTTCCAGCGGAAAGGGCGCAATACGTCTGAAGGTTTCCACGTCCACCTTGAGGGTGTTGACGCGAATGGCGCTGGCAGGGGGCTGCAAGAGCGCGTCGTAAAACTCGGTAAACTCTGCTTCGCCGAGCAGTTCGCGCATTTGCAACATGTAGGGTTCGGGAAAGTGTCTATCGTTCATGTGCGTAAGGCGGCCCCCTTAATCTCCACTCGCTCAAGATGTTTCGGGTATCAGATAGCAGGTATCGGGTATTGGGTACCAGGTATTGGGTATCAGGTATCGGGTATCAGGTATTGTGCACTTAGAGCGATGTCCCTCGCCGCCCTTTCGCCAAATACCCATATATCCGATACCCAATCCCCAATACCCGTCCATCCGATCGACGAAAGGCGCGATGGGTTGAACAGATCATGGCGCGGGGATTCTCACGATTTCCTCGCGTCGCGGTCCTACGGATACAAAACGAATGGGCGCGCCTGCCAGTTCCTCGATGCGCTTGAGGTAGCGCCGCGCGTTCTCCGGCAGGTCTTCCCAGCGTCGTGCCGCGCGCGTCGACGTTATCCACCCGGGCCAGGTCTCGTACACGGGCTCCACCTGCTCCAAAAGGGGCACGTCGGGCACGTCCTCGGTCAGGGAGCCGTCGGGCAGGCGGTAAGCCACGCACAATTTGATTTCCGGGAATTCGTCGAGCACGTCCAGTTTGGTCACCGCGATTTCGGTGAAACCGTGGAGCCAGGCCGCGTATCGGATGGCCACGCCGTCGAACCAACCGCAACGCCGTGGGCGCCCCGTGGTCGCGCCGTACTCCTGCCCCGCCTCGCGCAAGCGGTCGCCTGTCTCGTCCTTCAACTCGGTGGGCAGGGGTCCCGCGCCTACCGCGGTGGAATACGCCTTGACCACGCCGATGATGCGGGTCAGGTAGCGGGCGGGGAAGCCCGCGCCCACGGCCGCGAAACTGGCCAGGGGGTTCGATGAGGTGACGTAGGGATAAATGCCCCAGTCCAGATCCCGCATGACCCCCAACTGGCCCTCGAGGAGCACCTTTCGGTCTGCTTGGATGGCCTGACGAATGATGGGAAGTGTGTCCACAATGCGGTCGCCTAGGCGCTCTTGCCAGTGGGCTACCTTGCTCATTATCTCGTCCTCGGAGATAGGGGGCTCCCCGTAGATTTCCAACTCGTGGTTGACCAGGGGGAGCACCACTGCCAGGCGGGCGCGCACCCGGTCCGGGTAGGCGAGTTCGCCCAGGCGGATGCCCACGCGCGCGGCCTTGTGGGAGTACACGGGCCCGATGCCGCGCTTGGTGGTGCCGATGGCCTTGCCCCCGCGGGCGCGCTCGCGCAGGCCGTCCAGCAGGCGGTGGTAGGGCATGGTCACGTGGGCGCGCGCAGAGAGGAGGAGGTTGTCCGTGCGCACGCCCGCGGCCTCCAGTTCGGCCAATTCCTCCAGCAGGGTATCGGGATTGACCACACAGCCGGTGCCGATGATATTTATTGTGTGTGGGTTGAAAATTCCCGAAGGAATGTGGTGCAGACGAAACGTGCCGTGTTCGTTCATTACCGTGTGGCCGGCGTTGTCACCCCCTTGATAGCGGATGACCATGTCCGCGTCCTGGGCCAGGTAGTCCACCACCCGCCCCTTACCTTCGTCGCCCCATTGGGCGCCAACAATAGCCGTCACAGGCATGGGAAAGCGCTCCTTGTGCGTGATGCGTGATACGTGATACGTGATACGTGATGCGTGATGCGTGATGTTGGTGTGTCGTTCGTTGTCAATTATACGTCGGGGGTGGGGAGGAAAGGAATTGGCGAGGGCTTGACGGCCAACCATGCTGAGCGATTGCAACTGGACCAATTGTTCTGACAGTCGGCCGCTTGCACGCACGGGGCTGGAAGGATAGCGTTGGCAAACCTATTGTGCCCTGGCCCTCACCCCTCTCCCC
>JALWHQ010000314.1 GCA_026983525.1 Anaerolineae bacterium
TCGCGATACGCATCGGCGCGCCGCAGGGCGAAGAGTAGGATGAGGCTCATCGGGATGCTGGCTGCGACCCCGAAGACCACCCCGATCACCACAGCCATTGCCGATTCGCTCAAGCGGACGCCGACGACATAGGCCAAGGTGGCGGCAAAGATGATGGCAGCAATCGGGCCCCAGTTCTTCATCATGCCTCCCCTACCTCCTCACGCCGCGGAGACTGCCAACCGCCGCGGGAGGCGAGCGCGTCCCCTTCGAGACGCGACCGATTGATGGGCAATCTCCTCGACCATTCGCTTGACCATGTTGGCGTCGGCGTAGGCCGCCTGAAACCGGATAACCTGCCCACCGGCGACGAGCATGAACTCACCGTGTCCCCTCAGATGCTCGGCGCCTGTTCCCGCCAGCCCTGCAGCCACGCGCGCATCGTCCGCGCTCGTGACCCGGCCGACGATGCGCACGGGAAAGTTCCCCTTCATCACGCCACCCAGCACACTGGCCGCGGGCTTCTGTGTCGCGGCGACCACATGGATGCCCGCCTCTCGGCCTCGCTGCACAAGGCGCGTAATCGCTTGCGATGCCCTCTTCTTGCCCACCGCCAGCACCTCCGCCAGTTCGTCGATGAACACGATCATGCGCGGCCAACTGTAGCCCTCGCGATCCCGAACTTCCATCAGTTCGACCAGCCGGTCCAGCATGTGCAGGATCGCGTTGGGGTGGAATACCACGCCACCTCCCCACACGTGGGGCAAGTTCTCCAGCGGCCCAAGCCCGCGCCGCTTCGGGTCGATGAGCACCAGTTGGACGTGGGCTTGCCGGTTCCACAGGGCAAGGGTGAGCCCCATGATGCGCATGAGCACCGTCTTGCCCGAGCCCGTGGTGCCCGCCACGAGCACATGCGCCACGTCGGGGCTGTCCAATCGAAGGAGCAGGGGCACCCCTTCGTCGTCCACCCCCAGCAGACTCGTGGCCCGCGGCACCCTGCGCACCTTGCGTGCCAGCCGCTCCAGCGGGATGGGCCTCCGATCCTGGCGAGGGATTTCTATTTCCAGCACGCCGCGTCGACGTTTCACGTCCACATGTGGCACCCCCAGCGCGAGCGCAAGTTCCTCGGCCAGCACCGAGACCTTCTGCACTCGCGTGCCCAGCGGGGTCACCAACTCGAACTTAATGGCTCGGGGCGTGACTTTCCCACCCCTGACTCGCGCGTGCACCCTGTGGCTTGCCAACACCATCTCAATTCGATCCGCTTGCATATCGAGTGTGCGCCGCATGCCCGCCTCCTCATAGTCATGCCTCAATATTCAGCCCTGCGTCTCAACTATAGCACATCCGTTCCAAAAAAGTCTACCTATTTCATCCCAGTGCCTTGGGAATTGGGTAAACTTGTTTGGGATTAGGGATTCCTTGGGAAACACAAGAACATTCGCTTGGGGACTACAGGATAGGTGGAGCACGCTGGGAGACTTGCGGCACCCAGCCGGAGCGGCTACACTTGTAGGGGGGGGGCTAGCGTTCGACGGCAAGAAGTACGTGGTGGGCATCTATAGATGAGAGCCCATAGACGAGAGACGATGGTGAACGGCTATCGTCGTACGTGTGGCGTCGCTGCTTGCGTCCCGGTTGGGTCCACTTTTCCAACCGTTGTACGGAGACTCTGCCTGAGGAGGAGAAGCCATGCCCTACGTTGGCCAGCGTCATCGCCTTGTAGAAGGCCGCCGTAAGATCATGGGGCAATTGCGTTATACGCCCGACATCCACCTTCCCGGACTTTTGCATGCCCGGCTGGTGCTGAGTCCGTATGCGCACGCGCGCGTTCGGAGCATCGATACGACGGCCGCACGTGAGATCCCGGGCGTTGTGGCCGTGCTCACCGCGCGCGATCTGCCCGACATCGTGCCCTCCGGGCGTCACCGCTTGCTCCTGGCGCGCGACCGCGTCATCTTTGCTGGCCAACCGGTGGCCCTGGTGCTGGCCGAGAGTGAGGCCGTGGCCGAAGATGCGGCCGAGCGCGTGACGGTGGATTACGAACCCCTTCCTGCGGCCGTGAGCATGGACGAGGCCCTCGCGCCTGACGCGCCCCCTGTCTGGCCTGACGGACTGCCTGGCGCCTCCGACGAGGCGGCCGCGCACGGCGCGGACGTGGGCGGAGAGGAAGAGAAGCCGCGGGCGAGCAATGTGGCCCAGACGGTGCACTTCACGCGTGGGGATGTGCAGAGGGGGTTGGAAGAGGCGGACGTCGTTCTGGAATATACCTTTACCACGCCCTGGGTGCATCAGAGTTACCTTGAGCCCCATGCGACGGTCGTTCAGCCCGATTTGGCAACGGGCGGAGCTACGGTGTGGACGAGCACCCAGGCGCCCTTCTACATCCGCGAGGAAG
The DNA here is from genome assembly GCA_026983525.1 of Anaerolineae bacterium. Lineage (GTDB taxonomy): Bacteria > Chloroflexota > Anaerolineae > JAADDB01 > JAADDB01 > S141-23. Next base: position 2,378 of record JALWHQ010000314.1, read on the forward strand.
TGGCGAGCGCGCTGGGCGTGGACGAATCGGACGTCAAGGTGGTCATCATGCCCGTCGGTGGGGGGTTCGGCGGCAAGTTTATTCTTTACGAGCCGCTGGTGGCCCTGGCCGCGCGGGCTGTGGGCCGTCCCGTGCGTTTGGTGCTTTCTCGCTTGGAAGAGATGATGGCCGGCAATCCCGCGCCCGGGGCGCGCTTTGAGGTGCGACTGGGGGCCAAGCGAGACGGCACACTGACCGCTCTGGATGCGGACATCACCTTCGACGGCGGGTGCTACCCGAGTTCTCCCCTGGGCATAGCGGGGGTGCTTCTCGGCAGTTACTACCGATTTCCCAACCTGGACATCCGTGGCAAGGAAGTGTTGACCTTCAAGGCGTCGTCCGGCGCGTACCGCGCGCCAGGCGCGCCCCAGGCCACGTTTGTCATCGAGAGTCTGATGGACGAGTTGGCCCGCCGCTTGGACATGGACCCCATCGAGTTGCGCTTGAAGAATGCGTCCCGCCCGGGAGATCCCATGGTGCACGGGCGGGTGTGGCCGAGCATGGGGCTGGTTCAAGTGCTGGAACACCTGCGTGAGCACCCGGCATGGCGGGCACGGGCAGAGGCTCGCGCTCGCGGGCGAGGTATAGGGATTGCTGTGGGGGGATGGCCGGGTGGAACCGAGCCCGCGGCAGCAGCGTGCACATTGCACAGGGACGGCACGCTCCACGTCCATGTGGGCAGTCCCGACCTGACGGGCACGGCAACAACGTTTGCGCTGCTGGCCGCTGACGCGTTCGGCATCGAACCAGAAAAGGTGCGCGTCATTGTCGGCGATACGGACACGGTGCCTTATGCCGGGGCCGTCGGTGGGAGTAAGACGACGTATACGTTGGGGCCGGCGGTTATTCAGGCAGCACGGGAGGCGCGCGAGCAGGTTCTGGCCATCGCTGCCGAGGAACTCGAGGCGGCCGTGGAGGATTTAGAAATCGTGGACGGGGAAGTGCGCGTGCGGGGAGTTCCGGGAAAGGGTATCGCCCTGGCCGAGATCGCGCGCCAGACGATGCGCTTCGGTGGGAAATATCCTCCCATCCTTGGACACGGTCGCCACGCGATGACGGCCCAGGCGCCCGGCTTCTGCGCCCAACTGGCAGAAGTGAGCGTTGACGAGGATACCGGGCAGGTGCGCGTGTACCGCCTGGTCATCGTTCAAGATGTGGGAAAGGCGATCAATCCCTTGGCCATTGAGGGGCAGATGATCGGTGGGGCGGTTCAAGGCTTGGGGTGGGCGCTGTTTGAGCGCATGGTGTATGACAGTTCCGGCCAATTGGTCACCGCCACCTGGGCAGACTACTATCTTCCGACGGCCGCGGATGTTCCGGAGGAAGTAGACACGGTTATCGTTGAGGTGCCCAGTGAACACGGGCCATTGGGAGCACGCGGGGTAGGCGAGCCACCGGTTGTTCCCACCGCGGCTGCCGTTGCCAACGCGGTGCGGGATGCCACGGGCAAGCGAATTACAGACTTGCCCATTCGGCCGGAAAGCCTCGTTCTGTAGACTCCCGCGCGTTATGTTT
>JALWHQ010000315.1 GCA_026983525.1 Anaerolineae bacterium
ACCACGCTGTCACGGCGGTAGAACTTGCGAATGCGGGCCTGTACCTCCTTGGAGATGGCGATGAAGTGGTCGACGCGATCCGCGGCCAGTCGGTCGTACATGCGTTGCCAGGTGAGGATAGGCTGCAAGAGGGCGTTGGCCACGCGGCCGATGCCCTCTCGCTGGCGGTAGGTCTCGTACTGCCACAGCCACCGGGTGGGGGTCAGGCAGTAGGAGATGTGCACGGTGTGGGGTGGCGTGACGACCGCGTGCGCGAAGCCCGACTTGTTGCTGATCACCAGGTCGTACTCGCTCAGGTCGAAAGACTCGAAGGCCAGGGGGTAAAGGGGCAGGTAGAGTTGGTGGTGGGCGCCAATGCCGGGGAGACGGTTGAGCCAGGAGGTACGGATATCCCAGGATTGATACGTCGGCGAGACCCGGTCGGGCGCGTAGATGCTGGTGTAGATGGGGGCAGCGGGGAACATGTCCGCCAGCACCTCGAGGACGTTCTCCGCGCCCCCCATTTGGTTGAGCCAATCGTGAACGAGCGCGACCTTCAACGCGAGTCCGAGCCTCCCAAGGGATATAGGTCAAAGGTGCAAAGGCGAAGAAAGGAAGGAAGCAGAGGCGGACCCTACTCCACCCCTGCCTTCCTCCCGTTCCTTCGTTGCCTTCTGGTTGTAGGATGGATCTTCACGCCGGCACAGGGAAACGCAGGCACAGTTCCGCCACTTCCTCGTGAGTTTTCTCCACCAGTTCGGCATTCTCGATGTCGTTCAAGATGGTGCCGATCCAGGTGGCGATTTGCTTCATTTCCTCGGTGCCCATGCCCCGCGTGGTCACCGCGGGGGTCCCCAGTCGGATGCCGCTGGCCACAAGGGGCGGTCGCGGATCGTAGGGGATCATGTTCTTGTTCGTGTGGATACCGGCCCGATCCAGCGTCTTCTCGGCCTTCTTGCCCGTTACGCCCAGCGGGGTCAGGTCGCAAAGGAGCAGGTGGTTATCCGTGCCGCCGCTCACCAACCGCACACCGTACTTGGTCAGTTCCTCCCCCAGCACTTTGGCGTTTTCGACGATTTGCTTGGCGTAAGCCTTGAATTCCGGCTTCAGGGCCTCGCCAAAGGTCACGGCCTTGGCCGCGATGATGTGCTCCAGGGGACCGCCCTGCATGGCCGGGAAGACTGCCTTGTCGATGCGCTCCGCCAGTTCGGCCTTGCAGAGGATGAAGCCCCCGCGCGTCCCCCGCAGCGTCTTGTGCGTGGTCGAGGTGACCACATCGCAGTAGGGCACCGGGTCGGGGTGGACGCCGGCCGCGATGAGCCCGGCGACGTGGGCCATGTCAAAGAGCAGGTACGCGCCCACCGCGTCCGCGATTTCTCGCAGGCGAGGAAAGTCGAACCAGCGCGGGTAGGCGCTCGCGCCCACCACAATCACCTTGGGCTTGTGCTGGTCGGCCAGACGATAGATGTCCTCATAGTCGAGGCGTTCCGTTTCCCGGTTGACGGAGTAGTGGACGAAGTTGTAGAACTTCCCGGTGGCGCTGAGGCGAAAACCGTGGGAGAGGTGCCCCCCGTGATCGAGTTTCATGGCCAAAGCTGTGTCCCCCGGCTCCATGAGGGCGAAGTAGGCGGCCAAGTTGGCCTGGGTGCCGGAATGAGGTTGGACGTTGGCGTGTTCGGCCCCGAACAGTTTCTTCGCCCGCTCGATGGCCAGCCGTTCGACAACGTCGATCCACTCGCAGCCGCCGTAATACCGCTTGCCGGGGTAGCCCTCCGCGTACTTGTTGGTCAGCACCGAACCCGCGGCCGCGAGGACGGCCGGGCTCACGTAATTTTCCGAGGCGATGAGTTCGACCCCTAACCACTGTCGACGCCGCTCGCCTTCGATAGCGGCGAATACCTCCGGATCGGTTTGGGCCAGCACCTCGCGCGGGTCAGGCAAGTCCAACCAGCCCGGAACCCGTTGTTCCACAGGAAGCACATCACTTGAGACATCCTGACCGGACATTGAGTCACCTCCTCAGGTTCTTGAGGGGCCAGAGGATTTCTCCCCACCCCTCATCTACGTAATCATATCTCGGCCGTTAAGCGTTGCCGATTTAGCGGAATACGTATGCCAGTTGTCCCCCGATTTCCCCCGTGAGGATGAGTATCGCAAGCCCTATGCCCATAAGGAGGGGTACATAGGCCGGCAAGGGCGTATCGGGGTCATCCCATGTGGGATTGCGCAGGCGAGCATACAAGATTCCACCAAAGATGACCAGGAGCAGTATGCCGCCCGTGATGTGTCGGTTGACGGCGCTGGTAACCTCGGGGGTTGGCTCAAGGCGGTTCTGGTCGATAAGGCCGGTGACGATGGTGGGGAAGAGAGCAATCCACCCGAGGAGCAGGTTCAGCCAACCTGCCTTACGTGCGTATGTGTTACGCCATCGCGCGGTGTACATAATGAGCGCGACACCTACGAACAGCAAAGCGATCGGAAAATGGACGAAACGCGGGTGCAATGGCATGGGTCACCTCGTCAATTGCGTGATGCGTGATAGCGTGATTCGTAATGCGTAATGCGTAATGCGTGCGCTATCGGGATATGCCTTCACGCATTACGCATTGCGAATGATGTGCTACGGAGGTCGGCGGGCGCGACCTCCTCAAATCGGTACTCCTCGTGATATGGCCCGACGTAGGCGCACTCTCCCACGCGCGGGGAATTGACCACAGGCAAGAACCCTTCGGGCCAATTGGGCACTTCGCGAGCGTGTCTGTCACAGAGGGCTATAGGCCCTTCCTCTCCCCACACATGAATCACCGTTGCCCGCTCTCCACACTCCTCACACGGGATGAACGGCGCGTAATTGCGCGCCAGGATGCGCACCCCGTCGAGAGGAGGGACGCCCTCCCGCTCCTCGATCACCTTCAGGCGCAATTCCGTCGGCGTTCCCATATCGTACTCATACTTGAACGTGGACCCCACCTGGACGGCTTGTTCGAGGGGCACCTCCATCCCTTTTTCCTCGGGCCAGTCGGAAAACAGCGTCTCCAAAGCGTCCCATAGGACCTTCTGTTCTTCCGTCGTGATTGCCTCAGGGACGATCTTGTCCTCTTCTGGCTCCTCCTTGGGCGGTTCCCACGTCCTCTTTGTGCGGTTTGACAGATAATACGTGTTGTCCACGACGAACTGGCTCAAATGGCGACAGCACTCCACCCACACCGCGCGCAGGAACCGATCCAATTCAACCAAAGGAGCCGAGGCTCGAATCTCGATATGCATCCAGTACATAGGGGCGTAGGGGCAGTCGACCCGAATGTGGAACAACCGCTCTTTAGGCCCTTGCTCCGCGGCGATAGCCTCCTGTCGGGCTTTGCAGGATTTCAGGTGGCGCGTCATGCCCTGCTTGCTGGCCGATCGTCCACAAACAAAGCACTTACCGTACGATACCTGGCGCTTCCTCTTTCTGGTCATGATCCCTATTCTCAAGCAGATGCAGCGCGATTGTGGGGAGAAAAGGGGGACGGCCCTGGCACATGGCATTGGCGCTCAAGCATGTGCTCCCCCGAAATTCTTAAGCGCATTGTAAGCACGCGTCCTCTGCTGTCAAATTCCTTCAATCCCGCCACCTGCATTAAAATCCCCCCTTAGCAAACCATTACGCACAACGCATCACGCACGACGCATCACGCATCACGCATCACGTATCACGTATCACGGGAGTGCACTCATGCGCGTACCGATTTCCTGGCTCAAAGACTACGTGGACATCACCCTCACGCCCGAGGAACTGGCCGAGCGCCTGACCCTGGCCGGGCTGGAAGCCACCCGCATCGAAAAGGTGGGCGAGTGGTGGGATCGGGAAAAAATTCGGGTGGGCGAGATTCTCAAGATCGAGAAGCACCCCAACGCGGATAAACTCGTCCTCGCCACTGTGGACTACGGCGGCC
>JALWHQ010000316.1 GCA_026983525.1 Anaerolineae bacterium
GCCCCTTTCTCTAACCGAATCCACCTCTGCCTTGCCTGAAAAGATGCCTTCCGTTGTTAAGGTGCCACCCCCTTGATGGGGTATGCTTTCTTCAGACTTTTGGGGTATGACATTACCGGATCTTACAGGGTATTGGGTATTGGGTATCAGTACCTCTCCGAGAGGGGGGCATCCGCCGTTAGCCGAACATCGTTTCTCCGATACCCGATATCTAATACCCAGTACCTGCCCCCCCACACATCATGCGATCGTGCCAAAAGGTTAAACGCAAAGCCTTTGACGGTGAGAAAATTCCCCATTGAAACATATGCTTGGGGAAACGGAAGTGGGTGCTCCTAAAATTGCTTGCAGGCATTGTAGCCGATGATGCGTTCTACGGCAAATCTCGAGCCAGTTGTCTGACAAGTGGTGGTACGATGGAGGGGGGTAAGACTATGTATGAGGACAAAAGTGCGTTTACATCATATAGGTCGACGATGGACCATGGACGATGGCCTTCAACGGTCATCTATCGTCCATCGTCTATAGTCCATCGTCTGTCATCCGTACATCCGATGGTCAATGATTTGTGTCCACTTACTTAGATCCTCATTCATTGACCATGGTCTATCGTCTCACCCACTTAATTCGTCAACTCCTCGAAAAGCAGCAATTGTTCGGGAGAGGTGCGAGAGGCAGCGGGGAAACGCGCGCCCTTTTCAACATGCTCCTGGAGGCTTACCAAGAATTGCTGTTCGAGATCGTGCAGGAACGTCATGGCTCCATCCGTTGATGCTTCATCGGGAGATGACAACGTCCACAAGTAAGCCTGGACTCCTTGGCTGTAAAGTATCGTTTCTACGTCCGCGCGAGAAAGTTCCATCCCTGAAGCGAGCGTGCGTTCTACCCACCTGGATGCCGAGGCTAAAGCCCACTCCATTGCTCCAACATGTGACCAGGGCTTACCCACACGTTCCTCCCACTTGCGACAAACAAAAACCCCATCATACCGAACGTTCCCCTCGCTGCTATGAAAACCACTCTTCCCCTCTGAACGAATGATAGGACACGCGGAAACGAAAAATCCGGCCTCGGCCAATACGCGCGCCATCAAAGCCCATGCATCACGCTTCCTGTGGTGAAACGTGAACACCAGCGGGCCGCCGGGCTTCAGAACACGGTGACATTCGGAGAACACCCCCGCAAGCATCCGACTAAAATCCTCGGCCGAAGTCCCGCGCTGTTTGTTCTCGACGATTTCCTCCTCCCGAAACACGTGAGGGGGAGCGAACCAAGGATAGTCTTGCTGCAGTGCCAGGCGAAGCCACACGTAAAAAAAGTCGGCCAGTTCTGCATACTGAACGTTATCAAAGTACGGGGGATCTGTCACTACAGCGTCCACTGACTCCGAGGGCAGGAAAGAGAGGTCCGTTGAACTCTGGCAACGCAAAAGCGAGGCGCGCTCCCTATCCAAAAGGTTCGCAAACGACTCAACCACAGGCCCATCCCCGCGTTCGCCCACCGTTGGATAATTTACCCACCGCCCCTTAACGTCGCGCACCCGCTGGTACGGATGCTGGGTGTAGGCCTTTCCACGGAGTACCTTACGAAAGCACTTGCGAAAGGTTCCTCGACCGTGCTGGGTTCCCCACACATTGTTCTCAGTAGGACGCTCAATGGGATGGTACGCGTGAAACCCAAACATCTTGGAGATCTTGTGCCAGGCGCTCTCGTACTTGCAGAACATATTGTTAGAATCCAGGCAGTCAGAAAACGCAACCAGGAAGAACTCGCGAATGTTGCGATCGGGAATTTCTAAGATGGCTTCCAGTAACCAGGAGAGCGCCAACAGTTGACGTTCGTTGAAGAGGTCTTTGTACATTCGATATCCGTGGTTGACCGGCCGGGGGTCGGATCGCCCCTTTGTAGGAATCTCCTCCTGGGGAAACAATAACCGTCCTTCGCGAAGGAGATGCTCGAATGTGCTGCGCGCTTCTTCCCAAAGGGCCAGGTCTTCATCATCCACTCGTTTAAAAAATCGTGTGTCACAGGTGGCACAATACCCTTCGAGAGCGAAGAGGCGAGTCGGCAAGGGGTGCCCCAACACCTGAACCGCCTCCACAGTACGAGAGACGTGACCACAGAGGTCACACTTATATGTGCCTCTACCGGCCTTTCCATCTTTGGGGTCAAACGTCGTACCGCATTCGGGGCAGACGGTCTCCCCTTCGTAACTGGGCGTTTCGATTATTTGATGACATGTCGGGCAAATACTGACGTAGCGGTCCCGGTAGCGGGCTAACTCGTAGTTGGGAAACAACTCCACCTCATGACCACACTTAAGGCATGGTGCCACTTTCACCCAGAAGAAATACATGCCCTCAGCCGAATGTCCGCGCGGGCATGTGGTCTGATACAGCCGTCGAATACGTTGCCCAACCCCCTGTTCCAACGCTGCGAACGTTTTTTCCAACGCCCCGATATCAACAGATTCAACTTCTTTCTTGGTCACGAACCAAGCGACCGGATTGATATCCACGCCAACAACATTTGCTCCCAGACGCAACGCCTCCACAAGGGTGGTCCCCCCACCCATGAAGGGGTCTAAAATAATCTTGCCGCGCAAAAGATTAGATCCGGTGACGAAAGAGCGCCAGAACTCCTCTCCGTTGTCCTCCTCCGTGAAAATCCCTAACAGAATGGCCCGAAATACACTGCTCAGGCGTCGTGCCCACCACTTATGCATCCTGTAGACGGGGCGCTTTGCGTTCCCTTCCGCAAGGCATAGAGGGTTCAATTGCTCAATGGGGAACTGGGGACTTTCCAGCAACGATCGCTTCATGAATTCTTCTCCAGAAGATTCTCCCACACCTCGTTTAAAGTCGCTCCATATTGGGCTTCGAACTCCGAAGTCAACGCCTCCAGTTTTTGCTCAACAACCTCGGCCAATGTGTACCCCTCATCGGTTTCAAATGTGTCCCCAACCTCGCCCGCGATGACGTAGATCTCATCCATGCAATCTGGCTCATCAGAGATAAATTCCCAGAACTCGCGGCCTATCCTCCAGTCCACTTCCATATACTGGCGTATGACGCTGCTAACCTGCCGTTCGTTTCCATAGGTCATTCCAAGAAGCGCTACTGAGCCCTGATTGCGGCGCTGCGCCGAGCGCAGCAATTGACTGATGCGGGCTGCCATGTCCTTTGGGATCGTATTGGGCCCGCTCTTGACCTGGATGTAATAGTGACGCCCCTCTTTCGTCTTCATCAGATCGGCCCCCTCAACACCCGTGCCTTCCGAAAACACTTTGGCCACTTTTTGAATGGCCTGACCGAATGCAGTCACTGTTCCCCGTTCCAGGCGTTGTTGAACGAGCCACGCTACAATAGAACGCGTGTCTTGAAACCCCATTTGAGCGGCAAGAAGTCGGATCAAGAAGGGGTTAACGTTCAAGTCCTCAATGCTCAACTGCCGGACTTTGGCGATGCGCTGGCGAAGAAAATTCTCGAAAATCGAGCGGATTGCCATCCGTTGCTCATCCGTAAGGGGCATCTGCATCCTCCTCCATCTTCCTACCAGATCCTGGGGGGCTTATCTGTCCCCATTATCCTCCCAATGTGGATCCGAAGCAAGTTATGTTCATGCCTCCTACGGCCGTAGTCTGTACGACCATTCGAACAGCAAATCTCCAAGACCAACGTATACCGTTCTCGCGGGGAAGTACGTTGGCCGTGAGGGGAGATTCTGCCCCCCGGGCACACCTTATGTTAGGCGGGCGGATTCATTCGCTCGTGGGAGTTAAACCACGTTGTTCATCCGTCTTGCCACCCTCTGGCGTCCGTGTTATGATCGCGATGTGCGCGGCGGTGTGGTAGGGCTATGAACAGTCAGGAAACGTTCGGTTCCCCTCTTATTACAGGTAGACGCC
>JALWHQ010000317.1:0-322 GCA_026983525.1 Anaerolineae bacterium
AAGATCAACCCCATCGAGGCCATCACCAGCGCCACGGTCAAGAAGGTGGACACCTACACCTGTGATGACCCGCTGGGCTGCGTGGAGGTACAGCAGGGCGATCCCATCCGCATTGCATACATGCTGGTGGTCTCCGGCCCCAATGAAACACTGGGCGTGGACTCCAAGCGCGGTATAGAGATCGCCATTGATGACATCGGAGGTAAACTGCTGGGCCGTGATGTGGAACTCGTCGGCGAAGACTCCCAGTGTTCGCCTGAGGGAGGACAGGCTGCAGCGCAGAAGATCGCTGCGGACAAGACAATTGTGGGCGTAATTGGTA
>JALWHQ010000317.1:332-3895 GCA_026983525.1 Anaerolineae bacterium
CTCCAACACCGCACCCTACCTCACAGACCCTGCAACCCACTCCCCTGGATACTTCCGCACAGCGCACAACGACAAAGTCCAGGGACGTGTGGCCGCAGAGTTCGCGTACAACGAACTGGGCGTGCGGAAGGCAGCAACGATTCATGACGGAAGTGTGTACGCGGAGCAGTTGGCGAATGTGTTCGCTGAGGTGTTCAAGGAACTCGGCGGCGAAATCGTGGCCCAGGAAGCCGTCAACGTCGGCGACACCGATATGCGCCCCGTGCTGACAACAATCGCTGCCGCGGGACCGGAGTTGATTTACTACCCCATCTTCATCGCTGAAGGTGCGCTCGTCACCCGCCAAGCCAAGGAGGTTAGCGGCCTTGAGGATGTGATTCTCATGGGCGCGGACGGTATGTTCTCGCCCGACTTCATGGAGGCGGCTGGCGACGCGGCAGTGGGCGCGTACCTAACGAGCCCGGACTTTGCGGCGTTTGCCGGTGGGTACAAGGACTTCCTGAAGAAGCACGAGGAGAAGTACGGCGAGAAGCCCCTCAGCGCCTTCCACGCACACGCCTACGATGGCACGATGATGATCTTCTACGCCATCACCCAGGTGGCGGTGGAGGACGCAAACGGCACGCTGTACATTCCGCGGCAGGCGCTGCGCGATGCCCTGGCCAGCATCAGCAACTTCCAGGGGCTGACGGGTAACCTGACGTGCAACGAGTACGGCGACTGTGCAGACCCGCACATTGCCGTGTACCAAATCACCAACCCCGACGAGTGGAATCCGGACGACCCGAACAAGTCGCCGGTCAAGGTCTATCCCAAGTAAGAAGTTTATGGGATGGAGAAGATAGGGGGCGGGCAGGAGGGCAATCCTCGCCCGCCCCTTTGTGTATTATCTTAGGCTGAATCGCTTAACCGATGATTTCTCTGCTTACAAGGGGGGATGATATACAATGTGGCAACGGCTCCGTCTTCGGATGCGTCACCTCTCTGGCACGGATATTGCGCTGTGGTTGATTGCTGCCGGGCTGTTGTTGATGGTGTTTGTGGGGTCGTACAACAGCCTGCAGGCCGGGCGTTACACCGTGCGCCAGTGGCTGGACTTCATCATTTTCGGACTGGCCCAGGGCGGCGTGTACGCGCTCATCGCGTTGGGCTACACCATGGTGTACGGTGTGTTGCAGATGATTAACTTCGCCCACGGCGAGGTGTTCATGAGCGGGCCCTTTACTGCGTACTTTGTGGCCCGTGCGCTGGACAAAGCAGGCTACTTCGACAGCCATCCCATTCTGAGCTTAGCCATCATTTTCGTCGTCGCAATGACCGTTTCCACCATCGTGGCCGTGATTTTGGAGATACTTGCATACCGCCCCTTGCGTGGTGCGCCCCGCCTTGTGCCCCTAATTACAGCCATTGGGGCATCCTTCTTCCTTCAGTATACCTTCCGCGGCCTCTATGGCTCCGGGGTGAAGGCCTACCCGGACATTGAAATCCTCAAGGGGACCTGGTCCTTCGGCTTTCTGGAGATTCAGAAGACGCTGGTCGTGGTGTTTGCCGCCGCGGTGATTTTGCTCGTGGGCCTGTACTTCTTCGTGCAGAAGACGAAAATCGGCAAGGGGATTCGCGCGGTGGCAGAGGACCAGCAGGCGGCCGCGCTCATGGGCGTGGATGTGGACCGGATGATCTCCATGACCTTCGCGGTGGGCGGCGCCGGCGCGGGCGCGGCAGGTGTGCTTTACGCGCTCATCTTCAAGCAGGTGTGGTTCTTCATGGGGTTCGTGCCCGGTATTAAGGCCTTTACCGCCGCGGTGCTGGGGGGCATCGGGAACATCCCCGGCGCGATGCTGGGTGGGCTGTTCCTGGGCGTGTTCGAATCCCTGGGGCCGAGCCTCTTCCTGGAGGGGTTGGGCGTGCCCGCGGCCTACCAGCTAAAGGACGCAATCGCGTTTACCATGTTGGTTCTGGTGCTGATATTCCGCCCCACCGGTATCTTGGGCGAACGCATCGCCAAGCGAGCGTGAGTGAGGAGGGCGTTCCATGCGAGGATTTCCGTGGCGTGAGACGATTCGCACCGGCCTCCTGGGGAGCGTGGTGGCCTTGCACATCTCCCTGGTAGGCATGGTTGAGGCGTTCAGCCGCCGTGAGATTTTGAAGGATGTGGTCTCGATGGGGCAGTTGTTGCTGCTCCTGGTGGTGCTGATTGCCGGTTACTTGGCGGCCCAGCGGGCCGCGGAGCGCCGCCGTGTGTACGGCGTGCCCGCCGGCATTCTGACGGGGCTGATCATCGGCCTGGTTCTGGCTGCCCTGGCACTGACCATCAAACCCCTGAACATGCGCGAGGTGCTGACGAACGCATCCCGCGGCCTGGTGAAAGTTCTCCTCTTCGACAAGAAAGGGGTCGAAGGGGTGGCCATGCTCCTGGGCGTGATGGCCGCGGGCGGTGCCGTTGCTGGTGTCTTGCAGTTGATTCCCAGCAAGGTGCGACGGCCCATTGTCTACGCGTTCATTGCCACCCTGACGTTGGGGTTGCTGCGGGATATTTTCGCAGTGGTGCTGCCCCGCAACGTGGCCCGCTACTTCTACACCTCCTCGGGCCTGACGCCCAAGGGCGCGATTACGCTGCTCCTGGTGTGGGGTGGCTTCTTCACCTTCTCCCAACTGTGGGGCCAGCGCATTCGCTCCTCCCTGGAGGCGTTGCCCCCCCAGCAACAGCGCCCCCTGCGCTGGACTGCGTATGCCCTCGCCCTGGTGATTGCCCTGGGCCTGCCGCAACTGTTGGGGGATCGCGGCGGCTACATTTTTGAGGTGCTGGACATCGTGGGCATCTACATTGTGATGGGCCTGGGCCTGAACATCGTGGTCGGATTTGCCGGCCTGCTGGACCTGGGGTATGTGGCCTTCTTCGCCATCGGCGCGTACACGATGGCAGTGCTGACCACACCCGAGCTGCCCGCGGTGCGCCAATACATCGAGCCCATGGGCTTCTGGGAGGCGTTGCCCATCGCGCTTTTGGCCTCGCTCCTGTCCGGCATCATCCTTGGTATACCCGTCCTGAAAACACGTGGAGACTACCTGGCCATCATCACCCTGGGCTTCGGTGAGATTATCCGTCTCCTCGTCATCTCCGACGCGCTGAAGCCCATCCTGGGTGGGGCGCAGGGCATCACCGGCGTGGCGCGGCCGCAGCTCTTCGGCTGGGAAGCGGCCGACCCCCAGGATTTCTTCTATTTCATTCTGGTGGCCATTGCCATCGGGTTCTTCATATCCGCCCGGCTGAAAGATTCGCGGTTGGGCCGGGCGTGGAAGGCCATCCGCGAGGATGAGGACGTGGCCATTGCCATGGGCATTGACCACGTGGCCACGAAGCTGACCGCGTTTGCCACAGGCGCGACCCTGGCGGGACTCAGCGGCGCGATTTTCTCCTCCAAGTTGTTCTCCATCGCGCCCCACTCCTTCAACCTGCTCATTTCCATCAACGTGTTGAGCCTCCTCATCGTGGGCGGCATGGGCAGCCTGCCCGGCGTGGTGGTGGGCGCGTTTGCCCTGGTGGGGCTGCCCGAGCTCCTGCG
>JALWHQ010000318.1 GCA_026983525.1 Anaerolineae bacterium
GAGTTGTGCGGCCTGAAGACGCGGCAAAAACTGGGACCCTACCCAGAGGCCCATCAGAAACCCCGCAACGACGCCGATGATGGCAATCAGCCAAAGGGTGTTTTTATTGGATTTCATATTCGAGAGGTGTCAATGGATTCGAAGTCAAGAAACTACCGAAGACAAAATAAAGGAGCCGAGATCAATGCCGGTGCTGATTCCGCAGAATCCACTTCGGAGGAAGTGCATCTCTCTGGCTCCTATACCAGGGTATGCTATAATGTAGTGCAATCAAAGAGATTCACGACATTCAAGGTGCCGAAGGTGGGACTCGAACCCACATGAGCCTAATGCTCAACGGTTTTTGAGACCGTCGCGTCTGCCTATTCCGCCACTTCGGCATTTGCAACTACTAAGTATAATGCCTTCGGGGCCGTTCGTCAAGCCCCAATACCCCCCAAATTTGGTGTTTCCACTTCACGACATTTATGGATGAATCGCAACTCATCGCCGCTGCACAAAATGGCGATCTTCCAGCGTTCAATCAGTTGGTGCTGCGCTATCAGAATCTGGCGTATAATGTCGCCTATCGCATTTTGGGGGATCCTGATCTGGCGGCGGATGCCACGCAGGACGCTTTTCTCAAAGCGTTTAAAGCGCTGGGTAGTTTTCGGGGAGGCGCTTTTAAACCATGGATGTTGCGGATTGTCACCAACACCTGTTATGATTATTTGCGCTCTGCCAAACGGCGGCCCAGTGACAGTCTGGATGATGCCATGGAGAGTGGCGAGCATTCACCAAGGTTACATGATCGACGGGAGGGGCCTGATAGTTATGTGGAACGTCAGGAATTGAGTCAGATGATCCAATGGGCCATCAGTCAATTGAATTATGATCAGCGCGCTGTGGTTACCTTGGTGGATATCCAGGGATTTTCTTATGAAGAAGCCGCGGACATTCTGGGCATTTCCATCGGCACGGTGAAGTCTCGTCTCAGCCGAGCCCGGGCAAAATTACGCGATATTATGCAAGCACACCAGGAACTTTTGCCTGCTCGTTATCGTTTTCCTTCTAGAGCCAGCATGGAACCAAGCCGCAAATGAAGTCATCTCTCCCCATTCCCGATGAATTGCTATCCGCATACATCGATCGACAGATCAGTGACGCGGAACGCAGGCGCGTGGAAACCGCTCTTGCGATCGATCCTCTTCTGCAGCAGAGGCTGGAAGCGTTACGTACTATCGTGAATTTGCTGCAGAATACGCCTGCGGTTGTCGCTCCCAGAGCGCTCACCCTCTCCGAAGAACAGGTGCTGGCGGCAGGCGCATTGGTGGGGCGGTTGCCGCAGCAAGGGTTTTGGGATCGTTGGTTACCGAGGTTGATGCCTGTTGCCACCGCTGTGGTCGGCCTATTGTTCGCTGTCTCACTTGCCGTGCCCTTCGGCGAAGCGCCGGTCCCCATGTTAGAGACCGTGGAGGAACCAGCGGCAGTTGTCTCGCAAGAGACTCAGAAATTTGAAGAGGAAGCGCCAGCTCCGACTATCGTGTTAACGCAGGCCGTAGAAGCTTCTCCTCAAGCGCCCGTTCGCTCCCTCAATGTCCCTGCAACAGCCGTCGAACCATTGCCTCCTGCCAGACCTAAGGAGCCGCCATCAATGGCCGAAGCGGAAGGTATCCTCGATGAATCGTCCGAGCACGAGGCATCTGACGCTCTCGATGATGAGGAATCGAAAGGAGCAGCTCCCCTGGCTGAAAAGCCTACTTCCCACGAAGCATCTGACACCTCAGAAGATCGGGTCAACCTCCAGGCGCTCTCACCGGTATCCTGGATGTTAGGATTCCTGTTTGTCGCCTTGTTGTTCATGACTGGATGGATTTCGTACGCGGCGAGGCGGCGCATCTAACTGCTTGTCGGGCTGTTGGGACTGGCTAGCGATGCTCCGAGAGACCTGAAAGATTTGACAAAAAGGCCCATGCTGAATACAATAGCTTCTGTAATTCGATAATCCACCGTAGCTCAATTGGCAGAGCAGCCGGCTGTTAACCGGCTGGTTCCTGGTTCGAGTCCAGGCGGTGGAGCTAGGCCGCCCACAAAGGGCGGCTTTTTTGTTATCAACCCGGGTGTGACAGGCTGCGCCATCCCCGGCGCCAGTCGCATCCTGCTCCGCAATGGGAGGGTCGTATGATTGATGTCGATTTGCTCATTACCCAGGCCGCGCAGGTGGTCACCTGTTCCGGAGAGGCGCCAAAACGAGGCGAGGCCATGCGCGATGTCGGGATCATCGAACATGGGGGGGTGGCCGTAAAAGATGGTCGTATCGCCGCGGTGGGACCTACACAGGACCTTGTTGGCCGGTATCGGGCAAAAGAAACCATCGACGCCTCGGGACGGGTCGTTTTACCCGGATTTGTGGACGCTCACACTCATGTGGTTTATGCAGGAGACCGCGTCGCCGAATTCGAGCTTCGCATTGGGGGCGCCACTTATATGGAGATTATGGCCGCTGGAGGGGGAATTGTGAGTACGATGAAAGCGGTGCGTCGGGCATCGATGCAAGAGTTGGTGACCCAGAGCCGTGCTCGTTTGAACTCGATGTTGACTCTGGGGACGACGACGGTTGAGGCCAAAACAGGCTATGGGCTCTCCACCGCAGATGAGTTGAAGCTTCTCAACGCCATTGCCGAGCTCGACAAAACTCATCCCATCCAACTTGTGCCTACGTTTCTTGGCGCACATGCTGTTCCGCCTGAATATCGTTCCGATCCAAACGCCTATGTGGACATAGTGGTGGAGGAGATGTTGCCACAGGTCAGGACGTGGTACGAGCAGAGTCACTTTTATTCGCAGCATACGCCATTTTTCTGCGATGTGTTTTGTGAAGATGGGGTATTTGACATCGCACAGAGTCGACGCGTGCTCGATGCGGGCCGGGCATATGGGCTATTGCCAAAAATCCACGCAGACGAATTTGTCAACCTGGGGGGCGTGCGTCTGGCTGTGGATATGCATGCCACTTCGGTGGATCATTTGGATGTGACGCCAGCAGAGGAGGCGGCGCTTTTGGCTACATCAGACACCATTGGGGTGGTGATTCCGGCAGTAAATTTTCATTTAGGCAGTTGTCACTTCGCGGATGCGCGCGGGCTTATCGATGCGGGCGTGGCCGTGGCGCTGGCCACCGACATCAATCCCGGTTCTGCTCCCTGTCCCTCGATCCCAATGGTGATGGCTATTGCCACCCGCTATCAACGACTTCTGCCAGCAGAGGCGCTCAATGCAGTGACATTGAACGCAGCCTATGCCGTGGGGCTCGGCGAAGAGCTGGGGTCATTGCAGCCAGGGAAATTGGCCGATCTGGTCATCCTTAATACGCATGATTATCGTCACCTGGCCTATCAATTCGGCGCAAACCTGGTGGACATGGTGTTCAAACACGGCCGACGCGTGCGATGACACCCCAACAAATTGATGGCGATGCGTTGAATTGCATGATTATTTTTTCAGTTTTCCCAGCAAGCCCTCTTGTTTTGCTCGATACATTTCCAACGCTTGAGGCAATGCTTCCTGGCTGACAAATTCCGCTTCGAAGACAGTTTCTCGAGTTTTTTCGATGTCTTCGGGTTTGCCGCCCACGAATAGCAAAGGAATCTCCCAGGTTGCGGGCGCTTTGCGTAAAATCATGCCGGTCATCCGCCCGTGGGATGGCAGATACCGAAGATCAATCACCACAACGTCGGGTTGCCACGCTTTGACGCGGCGATAAGCGAGCGCGCCATCCATGGCCTCATATTCCACTTCCCAACCCAGGTTGCGTAATTCTTCGGCATAGGCTTCGATTTCACTATCATCCCAGTGGATGAGAAAGAGTTTGGGCATCATGCTCCTCGAAAAAATAAGGTTTGGTAACAC
>JALWHQ010000319.1 GCA_026983525.1 Anaerolineae bacterium
GGGTGAAGAGAGTGTAAGCGACGCGCGGCGCGACGCGAACCGGCGGGGATTGCCTGCCGTGGCCTTTCCCGCGGATGCCGCGCGAGCCCTGCACCATCTGGCAGCCCGAGCCGAACACATCGGCCGTCCTTTCTCTGCTCCCCGCCGCCCTCCCGACCTCCCCTCGTCCTATCCGTTCCCGACCCCTCCTTTGCTCACCGACTGGGACCTGCGGCCCGTCTTGACCGCGTACGGTATTCCGGTCGTGCGCGCACGCAAGGCCGCCACCCCTGAAGAGGCCGCCCGTGCCGCGGAGGATGTCGGATTCCCGGTGGCGCTCAAACTCCTCTCCTCCGAGGTGCTGCACAAATCAGAGGCGGGCGGTGTGGCCTTGGGACTAACCACCCCCGCCGAGGTGCGAGAAGCCGCCCAGACCATGCTATCCCGCGTCGGGGCGGGCGAGGTGGAAGGGTGGGAAGTACAGGCTATGGTCGAGGGAGGGGTAGAGGTGATCGTCGGTGTGGTGCGCGATGCTCAGTTCGGACCATTGGTCATGTTCGGCGCCGGGGGCATTCTGGTGGAACTGGTGGAGGACGTTGCCTTCGGGCTGGCCCCTCTGGACGCGCGGCGGGCGCGAAGAATGATCGAGCAAACGCGCGTGGCTCGCCTACTGCAGGGCGTGCGTGGTCGCCCCCCTGCGGATGTGGACGCGCTGGTGGACGCGCTGGTGCGCCTCTCGTGGCTGGCTGCGGACTGGCAAGGGCTACGGGAGTTGGACATCAACCCTCTCTTCGTCCTGCCGCGCGGCCGGGGCGTGGTAGCCGTGGACGCGCGGGCGCGAACAAAGTAGACCGTTTGCTGTCTGTCACTTCCTTCGCACGGTGAGAGACTTCAATAGCCCAATACAGGGTTGTAGACGTTGAACAGAGGCTCGCCCCGTAAATAGCGCCTCAGATTTGTGGCGAAGAGTTCTACCGCCCGGTCGTCATAGCGGGTGCTAAAAGCAGAAACATGGGGTGAGAGGATGACGTTGTTTATGTGCCACAGGGGGGAATCCTCGCGCAACGGTTCCTCCTCAAAGACATCCAGGCCAGCGCCTGCTATCCATCCCTCTCGCAACGCGCGCACCAAAGCGGCCTCATCCACGGTCTTGCCTCGACCAATGTTGATAAAATACGCCGTCGACTTCATGGCCCGAAACTCCTGTTCGCCAAAGAAGTGATGGGTCTCCGGCGTCAAGGGAAGCACGTTCACTACCACATCACATTGAGGCAGCATCTCCAGGAGCGTGTCCGGGGTATACCATGCGTCCGGCAGCCTGCCTTCTGGGTCACCAGTTCCCGGCACAACGTAGCCGAAATCCTCCCTTTTTCCGCCCCGCTTGCGCATGGCCAACAACCGCATCCCAAAGGCTTTGCCGAGTCTCCCAATCTCACGTCCAATACTGCCATATCCCACCACTCCCAATGTCATGTCGCGCAGTTCACCGTTCGCAAAAAGATTCCACCGATTTTCGGGCCACTCAGCGCGCCGCTGATACTCCAACATAAGAGTCAACCGACGAGTAAACGCCAAGATGATCATGAAGGTGTACTCGGCCATGGGAACAGCATGAATGCCACTGGCTGTAGTGACAACGATTTCACGCTGGGTGCGCAACCACTGGGGCAAATGATCTGCCCCTGCGCTGTGGAGTTGAATCCAGCGAAGGTGGGGCATCTCCTGGCGGGAGCGGGGCAAAGCCGCAAAGGTGTACAGAACTTCTGCTTGCTCCTTGAGGGTATCGGGAACATCGTCCATGTTTCGTGTCTTCACCTGGTAAATGTTCAGGTGGTCGGGCGCGACCTGATGCAATCGCTCCAGGTGTTCTTCGGTAAAATTGGCCGTGATAAGTACGATGACGCTCATCACCCAAAA
This sequence comes from Anaerolineae bacterium, assembly GCA_026983525.1. Taxonomy (GTDB): domain Bacteria; phylum Chloroflexota; class Anaerolineae; order JAADDB01; family JAADDB01; genus S141-23. The sequence continues at coordinate 1,897 of JALWHQ010000319.1, forward strand.
CGCCCTGTAATATAATCCTCTGTCCGTTTGTCCCGCGGGTTGGTAAATATCTCCTGGGTTGGCCCATATTCAATGATCGTGCCCACGCGGTCTTCGCCGGCAAGCATGAACACGGTGAGGTCGGAAACGCGGGCGGCCTGTTGCATGTTGTGCGTGACCACGACAATGGTGTACTCTCGGGCCAGGTCGCGCATCAGATCCTCAATACGCAGGGTGGCGATTGGATCCAACGCGGATGCCGGCTCATCCATAAGGAGCACCTCGGGCTTTACTGCCAGTGCACGGGCAATACAAAGACGTTGCTGTTGCCCCCCCGACAACGCAATCCCCGGCTGATCGAGTTTATCCTTGACCTCATCCCAAAGGGCAGCTTGGCGCAAGGCCCACTCTACCAGTTCATCCATATTGCCCCGGTAGCCGTGGATGCGGGCGGCCCAGGCGACATTCTCGTAGATGGACTTGGGAAAGGGGTTCGGCTTTTGAAACACCATCCCCACGCGACGACGCAGGAGCACAGGATCCACCTCGGGGGCGTAAATGTTCTGTCCGTCAAGGAGGACCTCGCCTTCCACACGCGCGCCGGGGATGAGATCATTCATTCGGTTTAACGTGCGCAGAAAGGTGCTCTTTCCGCATCCAGAGGGGCCAATAATCGCGGTAATACGATTGCGGGGAATATCCAAAGTAATGTCCCGCAGAACTTGCTGTGCGCCATACCACACATTTAAGCCCCGAATCTGATACACAACATCAGGGGAGGATTGTCTTTGGCGCTCCTCGAACATGTCCGGGACCCAACGGGTTTTCGTGATCATGCAGATGCGCCTCCTTCTATCATGTATTGGGTATCAAGCCCGCCACCGCTTTTGCAAGCGGTTGCGCAAGTAGATGGCAAGGCCGTTCAAGAGCAGGAGTACGGTCAAGAGAATGACAATGCCGGCGGCCGCGTTGATGTGGAAGGCCTTTTGCGGCCGGGAAATCCAGTTGAAGATTTGAATGGGCAGGACAGTGAAGGGCGAACGTAGCCCTTCAAGCCCGAACGGTGGCAGGAAGGCAACGTAGGTAAGCGCACCTATGGTGATTAGGGGTGCGGTTTCACCAATGGCTCGGGCTACGGAGAGGATGATGCCCGTGAGAATACCCGGCAGGGCCATGGGCAAAACGTGATCACGGGTCACTTCCCAACGAGTGGCTCCCAGGGCCATTCCTGCCAGGCGAAGGCTCGGGGGCACACTGCGCAATGCCTCGCGCGTGGCAATGATAATAATGGGCAAAACGAGCAACGCCAAAGTCAAGGCCCCTGAAAGCACCGTGCGTCCACCCGTAATCGGTCGCATGTAACGCACAAAAAGTTGCAACCCCAGCAGGCCATAAATCACCGAAGGCACACCGGCCAGATTGGCGATATTGATCTCGATGAAGCGGGTCAGCCTGTTCTGAGGGGCAAACTCCTCGAGGTATACGCCCGCCATTACCCCTATCACAGAAGCGATGATACCGGCCAAGGGCACAACCCACAGGGTGCCCACCAACGCCGACAGGATGCCCGCCTGCTGAGGGCGGCGCGAGGGGAACGATGTCAGGAACTGCCACGTCAGGCGCGGCCATCCATCCCGCACCACATCGACCAAGAGGACGAGGAGAAAAACGATCCCCACCAGTGTGGCTAACAACGCCACAATCTCGAACGCGTTATCCTTCAAACGGCGCCAACGTTCCCGGGAACTTGCATAGGCGTAGGTATCCGACACATACATTCGCCTCACTCCTCTACTCGTATCGCTCACGGTAACGGCGTACGAACCAATGGCTGAACAGGTTCAAGGCAAAGGTGAAGATGAACAGGGTGGCGCCGACCGCAAACAGGGTTTGATATTCCAGCGAACCGTGGGGCGTGTCCCCCAAACTCACCTGAACGATGTAGGCGGTCATAGTTTCCACAGGCACAAAGGGGTTGAGGGTCAGGCGGGGGTTCTGGCCGGCAGCGATGGTGACGATCATGGTCTCGCCAATGGCCCGGGACATGGCCAGGATGAAGGAGGCCACGATGCCCGAAAGGGCCGCGGGAATGACCACCCCCGTCACGACTTCGCGCTTGGTCACGCCCAGCGCGTACGCGGCCTCGCGCAAGGATTGGGGCACCGCATAAATGGCATCCTCACTCAAAGAGGCTACCATCGGGATGAGCATGATGCCCATCACCAAGCCTGCACTCAGGGAGTTGAACGTCGCAATAACGGGGATGAACTTCTTCAGGAGGGGCGTCACAAACGTGAGCGCGAAGTACCCGTACACGACGGTCGGCACCCCGGCCAAGATCTCCAAGAAAGGCTTGACCACACGACGCACGCGCTCGGATGCATACTCACTGAGAAAGATAGCCGTCAACAGCCCCGTCGGGAGGGCCACGGCCAGGGCAATCATGGTAATCAACAAGGTAGCGCTGGCCAGCACCACAATGCCGAAGTGTTTCTCGGCAAAGAGGGGCGTCCACTGGGTATCGGTAAAGAAATCCAGCAGGGATACTTCAGGACGCCGGAAAAAGGCCACACTCTCAGAGAGCATGATCCAGGCGATGCCAAAGGTAACGAAAATCGAGAGCGTCGCGCTGAGAAAGAACAGTCCTTGTAGTACACGCTCTCCGTAGCGCGGCCGTGAACGCCACATGTCACGAGCGGAGGCATTCATCTATACGTCTCCTCCTAAAAGGTTACAGACTCTCGAGGTTGCTCATCCCTCGGGAGTCCAGGGGAGAGTCCCCCGATTTCGTTTACTGTTCTTTCTGCAACAACTCTTCCAAGGAGACCCCCACTTGCGAGCCGCCCCCAAAGACTGAACCCGTCACCCGCTTTGCAAAGCGGTTGAGGGCCAGTTGATACACCTTTTCCGGCAGGGGAACGTACCCCACCTCAGGCACAAGGACTTCCGCGTTTGTGGGGTCAAGGTAGAAGCGAATAAAGGCTTGAACCTCGGGACGTTCGGCAGCCTTAGTGCTCACATAAATAAAAATGGGACGGGAGAGGGGTTGGTACGTCCCGTTGAGGACAGTTTCAGGAGACGGTGGGATGGGACCATCGCCGTTGCTGGGGTTTCCATCATCAATGGGCACGGCTTTCAGAACGTCCTTGTTCTCCAGATAGTAAGCAAGGCCAAAGTAGCCCAACGCGTACTTGTCATTGGCCACCCCCTGCACAAGCACGTTGTCATCCTCGCTGGCCTGATAGTCACCTCGACTGGCCCCTTCTTTCCCCACAATCGCCGCGGTGAAGTAATCGAAGGTACCGCTATCCGTCCCAGGGCCAAAGAGATGCATTTCCTCATCGGGCCACCCAGCACGCACTTGGCTCCATTTCGTGATCTTTCCTTGGGATTCGGGCGCCCAAATCAGGCGCAGTTCCTCAACGGTCAGGTAATCCACCCAGTCGTTCTGGGGATTCACCACGATCGAGAGGGCATCGAAGGCTACAGGCAGTTCTATGAACTCGACGCCGTTAGACTTGCAGGCTTCAATCTCCGAGGGCTTGATGGGCCGTGAAGCATCAGTTATATCAATTTCGCCTGAACAGAACTTTTTAAACCCACCCCCTGTCCCGCTGATGCCCACAGTAATACGCACGTTTGGATGCTCTCGCTGAAACTCCTCGGCCATAGCTTCTGTAATGGGGTACACGGTGCTCGAACCATCGATCTGGATGAGTCCCTGCAACGCCCCTTCCCCTTGCTTCTGAGGAGCCGCCTTACCCCCACCACAGGCAGCCACTATGAGGGCTAAGAGGAAAGCCATCACAATCCAGGAGTAGCGCTTCATGTTCGCCTCCTATACCGACCTGCATAAGACTGTCTACTCAACATGTTCCCTCTGAATTATACCCGAACATGAAAGGCGCTCTCCCAATTTCTACTTGTTTCTGGCGATATGGCTTCCCATGCGCGTTCCTTGCCTCATTCCACACAAAGGAGGTATACACGGATAGGTTCACTCCGTGATGAGCGCACATGTGGGGAAGGCGTTGAGAGAAAAGACTTGCGAGGACTATAGTGCGGCGTGGAGGACACGTTTTCCGTCCACGCCGCACTCGGTTCTGATTCGGTTGGGGGGATGTATGAGGCATCACCTTACTACTTCATACCACTAAGTTTAGTATCCGCCCTTGAGCGAAAATGACCCGCCGAATCTCCTTCCCGTTGAGATGCTTTTGCACTTTGGCGCTTTCCAGTGCCAGTTTCAAAGCCTCGTCCTGGGAAAGGCCGGCGGGCGCGGGGATCTTATCCCGCACCTTGCCGTTGATTTGTACCACCAGGGTGATCGTCTCCTCTTTCGTAAGGGCCTCATCCCAGGTGGGCCAGGACTGGTTGTGGACGCTGTACTCGTGTCCCGTACGCACCCAGAGTTCCTCGGCAATATGCGGGGTAAAGGGCGCCATAAGGAGGATGAGCATGTCACGCGCTTCCGTCCACACGTCCGTGTTGACCACGCTCGTCTCCTTGAGTTTAGACATGGTGTTGGTGAGTTCCATGAGCGCGGCAATGGCGGTGTTGAAGGCAAATTCTTCCATGTCCTGGGTGACCCGCTTGATGGTTTGGTGGGTCTTGCGGCGCAGGCTTTGAATCTCTCTCTCCGTGGCCTCACGACGCACGCGCGGTTCGTCCAGCACCAAACTCCAAACACGGTGCAACCAGCGATGTGGCCCCTCGATGCCCTTGGAATCCCATGGCCCCCCCATGTCCCAGCGGAAGGCGAACATCAGATAGGCACGCACGGTATCCGCACCGTACTTCTGCACCAGTTCATCGGGCGCCACTACATTGCCCTTGGACTTGGACATCTTTTCCACCCCCAGGCGGAAGACGATATCCCCAAGCCGAGGATTGTCCATGCCCGGAATTTCCAGCGCCGTGTTGTCATCCACGTGCACCACAACCACCCGACCCTCTTCGATTTCGACGGTGATGCTCACGTCATCCCGCGCGACGACCTCGCCAACAAGCCAACTCTCACCGGCCCCTGGCTCTGGCGTTTCCTCATCACGGTAGACGTGAATGCGGTGGGCGTGCATTGCACTGCGCCCTTCTTCCCACACACCTTCAACCCGCACAATGTCGCCGTCACGCGGCTCCCCCAAAATCGTCCCCTGGTTGTACAGGCGAATCATGGGCTCATCGAGGTCCACCAGGCCCAGATCGCGCAGCACTTTGGTGAAGAAGCGGGTGTAGAGCAGGTGCATGGTGGCGTGTTCCGCGCCCCCTGTGTACTGATCCACAGGTAACCAGTAGGCCGCCTCCTCGGGATCCCAGGGCCCTTCATCATAGTGAGGGCTTAGGTAGCGGTACTGGTACCAGGACGAATCCACGAACGTGTCCATGGTATCGGTTTCACGACGGGCAGCCCCCCCACACTTGGGACAGGTGGTGTTCAGGAAGCCCTCGTGATAGGTGAGGGGACTGACGCCCGTGGGCATGAACTCCACGTCATCGGGAAGCAGGACGGGCAGGTCGTCCTCGGGCACGGGCACGATGCCACACTTATCGCAATAGATGATGGGAATGGGGGTGCCCCAATAACGCTGGCGGGAGATGAGCCAGTCGCGCAGGCGGTACTGGTAGTCCCGCCTGCCGATGCCCTTCTCCTCCAGCCACTCAATGACCTTCATGATGCCGGGGTCGTCCCAGCCTTTGCCCTTGACAATGCGCGTGCCGGAGAGGGGGCCACTGTTGGCCATAACCCCTGTGCCCTCGTAGGCTTCGGTCATGGTGGCCGCGTCCAGCGGAATGGGGTTGCCGTTCTCATCCAGAGGATAGATGACGGGCCGAATTTCCAGGCCGTACTTCTTGGCGAACTCGAAGTCGCGCTGGTCGTGCGCGGGCACGGCCATGATCGCGCCCGTGCCGTAGGTCATGAGCACGTAGTCGGCCACCCAGATGGGCACGCGCTCACCGTTGACGGGGTTGATGGCGTACGCGCCCGTAAACACGCCCGTCTTCTCCCGCTCCTCCGCGGTACGGTCGATGTCGGAAAGCCGCGCGGCCTGGTGGCGATACGCCTCCACCTGTTCCCGATGCGTCTCGGGCACGATCTCGTCCAGCAGTGGGTGCTCGGGCGCGAAGACCATAAAGGTGACACCCCAGAGCGTGTCGGGACGGGTGGTGAAGATCTCGAAGGGGTGGCCGTCCTCGGTGTGGAAGACGACGGTCGCGCCCTCGGAGCGGTCGCCGATCCAGTTCAATTGGGCGATTTTGATGCGCTCAGGCCAGTCGAGTTTGGAGAAGTCCTTGAGTTCTTCCGCGTATTCGGTGATCTTGAAGAACCACTGGGCCAGGTTCTTCTTGACCACAGGGGTGCCACAGCGCTCGCACAGGCGCTCTTCCCCCTGGACCTGCTCGCGCGCCAGGGTGGTCTTGCAGGTGGGGCACCAGTCCACGGGCGCGAGTTTGCGGTAGGCCAGGCCCTTTTCGTAGAACTTGAGGAAGAACCACTGGTTCCACTTGTAGTACTCGGGGTCGCAGGTGACGACTTCCCGATCCCAGTCAAACATGGCGCCCATGGAGCGGAGTTGCTTGCGCATGCGCGCGATGTTGGCGTAGGTCCACTCCTTGGGGTGGATGCGCCGCTTGATGGCCGCGTTTTCCGCGGGTAGGCCGAACGCGTCGAAGCCGATGGGGAAGAGGACGTTGTAGCCGCGCATGCGGTACCAGCGCGCGTGCGCGTCCGACGGGGCCATCGCGTACCAGTGGCCCATGTGCAAATCACCGCTCGGATAAGGGAACATGGTCAGATAATACCACTTGGTGCGGCTGGGATCCCGCACCGCCTTGTAGAGTTTGTCCTTCTCCCAGCGCTCCTGCCACTTCGGTTCGATTTCCTGGGGTATGTATTTGTCGGCCATGGTGGGTACTCCTGGGTTGGGTATCAGGTATTGGGTATTGGAGATTAGAGATTAAGTAAGTGGACAAAAATCATTTACCATCGGACGTACGGACGACAGACGATTGACGATAGACCATGGACGATAGGCGACAGTTGTAGGCTATCGTCCATCGTCCATGGTCTATCGTCAGCTGGTGCCCATGCAAACCCATTTTTGTCCTGGCACTTAGAGATTTGGTCGTGTGTCGCTCTTGTTTTGATCAGGCGCTGACCAATTGAAGAACTTTGGCCTGGACGGATTCCATGATTGTGTCGCGAAGGAACACGCTTGCGTTCAGGATCTCGATGCCGATGATCTCTCCCTTCTCGTTAAGTTCCACAGTGATGTTTGGGCTGATCTCCACACTTCCCGCCTCGGGCTCGTCCGAAAGTGCTAAGTGGAGGACATCCTCCTTTTCAAAGTACACGAGACGTCCTACTTCTTTCCTTTTACTCACGGACATACCTCCCTGTTTTAAGACGGAAGTTAATCTGTTGACGGGTTGTAGCATGAACGGTAATCGGGGTAATCTGTTCCTCGTTCATCTCGTAAGGAATTACCACCAATTCTTTGCCATGACGCCCAACAACAATATGTCTCCCCGTCACCGTATCGAAGTATCGTTCCGAAGAGAATCTTATAATTTCCTCAAGCCTCGCAAGTTCGAACCCGCGTAGCCTCGCTCTGTATTTCATGTAGTCCGTCCACACAATGGAGCGTCTTCTTGCCACTTGCACAGGCTCTCCAAGATTCTTCTGTGAAGGGCATCACCTGAATGAAAACGCTTACTTAACATAAGGCCAGACGACGGCTCGGCAAGTCAAGTTTCTCGCCCCACAGGGGCGATTCATGTTGAGGGCGGGAATTCCTTCCCGCCTCATTGAGCCCTGGCCCTCACACCTTCACCTTCCATCGTTTCAAGTACCGCTCCTTCTCCCGCTCGAACTCGCGCTTGGCGATTTCGCGGCGCTTGTCGTACTGCTTGCGCCCGCGCACCAGCGCGATCTCCACCTTCGCCCAGCCGTTCTTGATGTACATGCGCAAGGGCACAATCGTCCACCCTTTTTCCTTCACCCGACCGGCCAGGCGGTTGATTTCCCACTTGTGCAGGAGCAACTTGCGCGGGCGGCGTGGCTCGTGGTTGTGGAGGGAGCCGTGGTGGTAGGGCGAGATATGCACGTTCATCAGCCACGCCTCGCCGTCCTTGATGAGCACGAAACCGTCCTGCAAGTTTACGCGGCCCTCGCGCACGGACTTGATCTCCGTGCCCGTGAGCGCGATGCCCGCCTCATAGGTCTCGATGATCTCGTAATCGTGCTTTGCTTTTCGGTTTGTCGCAACAACGCGCACAGGTTCAGCCATAATATGCAAGTTAAAAGTTACAGGTTAAAAGTTGCGGGTTGAAGGTTGCACGTCAAGGGCTCATCTCCTGCAGGCAGCCAGAGCTATTCCGCGAGGTTAAAGTCGCAGGTCAAAGGTTGCAAGTCAAGGGCGCCGCCTCACCCTCAACCTTTCACTTTTAACCTTTAACCTGTAACCTGTAACCTACTTCCCACTTTCCAAGTACTCCAGCGCCCGCTCCAATACAGGGTCGCGTCCGGCGGTGACATCCTCCTTCGTTACTTCGACTGGGATGTCAGGATCGATGCCGTAACCGTGAATCTCGCGTCCGTTAGGTGTGAGCCAATGCGCGATGGTCACCCGCAACTCGGACCCATCGCTCAACGTGAAGGGTTGCTGTACCGACCCCTTGCCCAACGTGCGCTCGCCGATAATTGTGGCCCGACCGTGGTCTTGCAATGCGCCGGCCAGGATTTCCGACGCGCTGGCACTGCCTCGGTTCACCAGCACGACCATCGGAATGTCTTTGGCAATGCCCCCTCCGTCGCTCTTGTACACCTTTTCCCGTCCATCCTTCCAACGCTCGATAAGGACCACCTTGCCATCAGGCAGGAAGAGGGAAGTTACCCCAATAGCCACGTGTAGAAATCCACCAGGGTTGTTGCGAATATCCAAGATCAAACCTTTGGGATTATTCTTCGCTAATTCCTCATATGCATCTCGGACCTTTTGCACGCCCAAAGCATTGAATTCCATGAATTTAATGTAAGCGTATTCCCCCTCCATGCGATATTCTACAATGGGAATCTCAATACGTCCTCTTACCACCGTTACATCAATAGGATCGCGCTCCCCCTCGCGGATAATCGTCAAAACTACCTCGCTGCCAGCGGGCCCACGAATCTTCATCACCTGTTCGAGCAACGTCAACCCGGTGATGTCCTCGCCATCCACCTTGATGATAATGTCCCCATCCTTGAGGCCAGCCTTTTCCGCGGGGGATCCCGGGAAAACATGCACCAGGCGCACGCCTCCGTTCTCCGCCTGCTCCACACGTGCGCCAATCCCCTCGAACGTCCCACTCATATCTGAGGAAAAAATCTTGGCCGTTTTCGGATCCATAAAGGATGTGTAAGGATCATTCAATGCCTTCAAAAGCCCTCGGATAGCCGCATACGTAATCTCGTCTCCTTGAGGAACATCCCCGTAGAAATGCTCATTGAGGATATTCAGGACTTCCCAGAATACGTCAAAATTACTCGGTGCCTGAGGAGAAGAAGGTGTTGCCGATGTGTTCTCTATCACCGGGGTAGGCTTCCCTGTCGATTCACCGCCAGAACCAACGGGGATAGCCACCTGGGGAGACTTGGGGGCTGTAATGCGCCCTACCCCAAACCCTACGGCTAAACCCACCCCCATGGAAGACATAGCTATCATAGAGGTAAGGAACACCACCAATATAACACGTCCCCACTGTACCGACCGTTGCATGTACATCCTCCATCCTAAAAGAGATTATCATTGGGTGCTAAGGACCTACCCTACAACCTCTCTGAAAGGCCCTGAAAAGCCCGTGGTCAATGGCGGCATGATGAACAAGCCTTTAAAGTATACTCGCCATAGGTTGAAGGAGCAAACTTGCTCCTAATTACATCTCCGGCAATCCCTGACATAAAATTTGCAGGGCCTTCCTTATGTCACATATAATGTATGCTTGCGTTACAAGGAGAACACGATTCTCTCCCTTACTTCACCTTGAAATTCGCCTCATAAAGCACGGAGAGGGCAATGGAACAGCAGACACAAACAGCGACGTACTGGCAGAACCTAACGTTGACTGAAGAAGATATCGACCATATTTACACTATGCTTATCAACGCCACCACACCTGTACCGACAATCGACATCGCTCGCATGGTAGTGGAAAATCGCGTCCAAGAAGAGCAAAGGCGACTTCGCCAACTTCTCTCACGGGGCAAAATTTATCGTCCAAAAGACGACTACGACGTAGGAGACGTTTTGGTTTTCCCTGCCCTCGATTACGCGGTGGGCACAGTCGTCGGCAAGCGAGGAGGGCGCAATCCTGCCTATCCACGGTTTTCGGTTATTCAGGTACAGATTGAGGGAGAAGAGCGGCCGCGCGAATTCGCCGCACGATTTACGGCACCTCACCCGCTCAACGAGAATGGTGAAACCGACCTTAGTCGGTTGATGCAGGGACTTTCCCCCGCTCAGATCCTCGAACAGTACGAGGATACCATTATCAACGTGGTCAAGCGGGCACTTAAGGAAAGGGAGGAGTTCGTCCTCATCAAGGGGGGCTGGCTTCTACGGGATGCCCTGGCTGAGATCAATCTGGGTCATCTGAATATCGTAGATGCCGCGATAGATTTGGAGGGACGCCCTCTTACCCTCGACGAGGTACTTCCACTGCTGGAATTGCCTGAAGAAATACCCATCGACATTCAACGGCTTTCACTGGAACACGCTGTCCAGCAAGACCCGCGTTTTGTGAGCGTGACCGTCAACGGTGAAGTGCGGTGGTATCTACGTCGCCTGCTGCCTCCGGCCTTGGCTGAACAACCGCGGCTTCTGCGTTACGACCCGGTCCCCTATCGTCGCGACGTTCTCACCCTTTCACTGCTACAGATGGAATGGGAATTGGACGATGAGTGGTCGGTAGCAGGGGAACAAACTGAGGAAGCACCACCTTCTTTGCTTCCCAATGCCCTTTGTATTCTCATTTATCCCCATTGGCGGTTCGGCACACTGCCGTTGACCGAGCGGGTGCGTAGCATTCTGCCCACCTTCGACACCGACTTGTACCAAATCACACTGGTGGATGGACGCTGGGGCGAACGTTTCACCGGTTGGGTCGCGCCCCGTGAACGCCTCATTGCCGGCCTGGAGGAATGGTACCGCAAGCACAAGATCCCCGCGGGGGCGTTCATCACGCTGGAACGAAAGGCCGACGAGCCCGACACCTACGTGGTTGACTTCCGCCCCAAGCGGATGAAGCGTGAATGGGTACGTGTGGCAAAAGTAGAGGAGGGACGCCTGACCTTTGAAATGCGGAAAGTCGAAGTAGCATGTGAGACCGATGAGCATGTACTCCTCTCTGCCGTGGAAACCGATCCCCTGGACGAACTGGCCAACTCATTGCCTGACCCGTTGCCCCCAATGCGGGAGACAGTCGCCGCCATATTCCCAGAATTAGCAAAGTTGAGCCCCCAGGGAACGGTTCACGCCAAAACACTCTACAGTGCTGTGAACGTTATCCGGCGTACGCCACCGGGTCCGGTATTTGCAGTACTCGCGGGCAGTGGTGAGTACGAAGAGGTCAAGGATGGCTTCTGGACACAAAAAGGCTCTGCATAATCTACGGGGGGAGGAGCAATCAATGGCTTTGCGAAGAATAACAACGGAAACAAAATTCCGCATTGATACATCGTGGTGGGAAAAGCGCCACAAGGACTACCGTCTCATCCTCTGGGATCAACTGTGTCCGGAGTGCAAGGAGCAGTTGCCCACCCATATCGGAACAGAGGATGTGGATTGGGTCGATCCGATCACTGCAGAAGTCACCCGTACCGATGCAATCCTACAATGCTTGCGCAGCATGTGTATGGAGAAGCCCGACTGGATTCACAGTGGGCTGCCACTGACAACGGCCATTTTCCGTGCCTTTCTCATTCGGAATAACGCGCCGATGAGTGCGCGTGACCTTTACGAACTCATCCCCTGGCGCCAGCCCGAGTTGATTCTGGCTGCGCTGCGGGCGGCCCAGGCCAGCCTGGGTATCTTTCCCGTATGGGCTATCGAGGAAGAAGAAGGCGAGCAGGCAGCATGAAGGTTACAGGTTGAAGGTTGAAGGTTCAAGGTTAAAAGTTGAAAGTAGAAGTTCAACACCTTCTTGGCGCCTTCGGCGCCAAGAAGGTGTTGAACTTCTCCCGTTTCCTGTACAACCCGGCGTGCACCCATATAGATTATGTACCGAATGCTCTCCTTTAACCTTTAACCTTTAACTTGTAACCTGTAACCTTTAACCCCTATCCACCAATCCTCGACCATGAGCGCTCAAACACCCTCCATCCAATCTTGCGTCGACCTCCTCGTAGATGCCGTGCGCATCCCCTCCTTATCCGGTCAGGAACGCGCGCTGGCCGAATTCCTGGTGGCCTGGGCGCGCGCCCACGGATTCGACCGAGCCTATGTGGACGAAGCAGGCAACGCCGTGGCCGAACGGGGGCCGGACAACATCCCCCCCACCCTCCTGCTCCTCGGACACATGGACACCGTTCCCGGCGACATTCCCATTCGTGTGGAGGGAAACGTGCTGTACGGGCGGGGCACGGTGGACGCCAAAGGCCCCTTATGTGCCTTCTTCTGCGCCGCGGCCCTTGCCGAGGTGCCCCCCGGAGTCCGTCTGGTCGTCGTCGGGGCCACGGAGGAAGAGGCCGCAACCTCGCGGGGCGCGCGCCACATCCGCGACCGCTTCCTGCACGAGGGGGTACCGGCCGCGTGCATCATCGGGGAACCCAGCGGCTGGGACCGCATTACCCTGGGCTACAAGGGACGCCTGCTCATCGACTTCGTGGCTCGGCAACCTGCGGCCCACACGGCCGGTCCGGGGGCATTGGGGGTGGCCGACCGCCTCTGCCGGTGGTGGAACAACGTCAAGGCCCTATGCGAACGCCACAACGCGAACCACACTCGCGCGTTCGACCACCTCCTCCCCTCCTTGCGGGCCGTGTACACGGAGAGTGACGGCCTGTACGACACGGTGCGCGCTCGCGTCGGACTACGCCTCCCCCTCCACCTGGAGCGGGAAGACCTGGAGCGGACGTTGGAAGCCTACGCGAATGAGGTCGGCGGAGACCTCACCTTTTACGGGTACGAGCCCGCGTTCCGGGCCGACAAGCACACCCCCCTCGTGCGCGCGTTTACCGCGTCCATTCGCGCCGAAGGCGCGCGGCCCGGCTTCAAAGTGAAAACCGGCACCAGCGACATGAACGTGGTCGGCCCTGCCTGGCAATGCCCCATTGTGGCCTACGGACCGGGAGACTCTTCCCTCGACCACACGCCGAACGAACACATCCACCTGGACGAATACCTGCGGGCCATTCGTGTCCTGGAACGCGTCATCCAAAGGATGGCCTCTAC
>JALWHQ010000320.1 GCA_026983525.1 Anaerolineae bacterium
CCTTTCTCTAACCGAATCCACCTCTGCCTTGCCTGAAAAGATGCCTTCCGTTGTTAAGGTGCCACCCCCTTGATGGGGTATGCTTTCTTCAGACTTTTGGGGTATGACATTACCGGATCTTACAACGCATTACGCATTACGCATCACGCAGCACGTATCACGTATAACGTCCCGTCCGCCCTTTTCCGATGCGGCCGTGGGCGGTGGGGTTACGCGACGCTTACAACACTGTGCGCGAGAGCACAATGGCAACCATAATCAGGGTGATGAGCACTTGCCCTACCGCGCCCAAGAAGTAGCCTATGACATAGGCCACGCTTCCCTTGAGCGCGTCTCGCCAGTCCTTGCGGCGGAAGACCCACTCGGCCAGGAAGACGCCCAGAACCGCGCCGATGACAAGCCCGGGGATGTTGCCGAACAGCAGGCCCAGGACGGCACCGAGGAAGCCGAACAGAACACCAAGCCACGATGCGCCCTGGGCGCGCGCCCCCAGGGTGCTTGCCAGCCACTGCATCACCCCGGCCAGTAGTGCCAGCGCGAGGAGCAGCGCCAGCGTACCATACCCAATGGTGTGAAACCCATCCGCCCACGCCAGAAGGAACGCCCCCACCCACACCAGGCCCGGGCCGGGCAACATGGGCAGGACGGCACCCACGACGCCGATGAAGATCAATATCCAGCCAAGCACTTGCAACCAGAACATGGATGGGTCGTCACGTCGTCGTCCGATTCAGTGGTTTCTTGGGCGACATGGGCTTCAGGCTTCGGCGCGCAGTTCGGCCGCGACCTTTTCGAAGTAGTCCAGCGACTCGGGATTGATGAGAGCGTCTCGGTTCGTGACAGGCCTGCCGTTCAGGATGTTCGAGACGGCAATCTCCACCTTCTTCATGCTGAAGGTGTAGGGAATGTCGGGCGCTTCCAAAATCAGGGCAGGCACATGGCGTGGGGAAGCTTTTTCCCGCAACTCCCGCCGAATTTTCTGTCTCAACTCTTCCGTCAGCGCGTAACCCTCCTTGAGTTTGACGAAAAGGATGACCCGCTGATCCCCCTGCCACCATTGGCCCACGGCCAGGCTATCCGCCACTTCGGGCAGTTGTTCCACGATGTTGTAGATTTCCGCGGTGCCGATGCGCACTCCCGAAGGTTTGAGGGTGGCATCGGAGCGGCCGTAGAAGGTGATGCCGCCCGTGTCGCTGTGCATGACGATGTAATCGCCGTGCCGCCACACCCGCTTGTGGGTGTAGTAGCGGAAGTAAGCGTTGAGGTATTTCTCGTTGTGGGGATCGTTCCAGAAGTAGATGGGCATGGAGGGCGAGGGGGCCTCACACACCAGTTCCCCCAGTTGGTCCCAGACCTCGTTGCCCTGCTCATCGTAGGCTTTCACCTTCATGGCCAGGGCCGGACCCTGAATTTCGCTCTTGTACACCGGGCTGATGGGGTTGCCCGCGGCGAAACAGCCGTTGATGTCCGTGCCGCCGGAGATGGAGTTCAGGTGCAGGTCTTCCTTGATGGCCTTGTACACATATTCGAACCCCTCGGGCGAGAGAACCGAGCCGGTTTGAGAAATCTCCTTCAGGGACGCCAAATTGAACTCGGTGCCCGGTGCGGCCCCCTGCTTCATCAAGTAGTGGATGTACGTAGCGCTGGTGCCAAAAACGGTAATCCCCTCTTCCTCGATGACCCGCCACATGGTGCGCCAGTCGGGGTAGGAGGGGTTCCCGTCCCACAGCACGACGGTCGCGCCTACGCCCAGCGAACTCACTAACCAGTTCCACATCATCCAACTGGGTGTGGTGATGTACACAATGCGGTCATCTCGCCGCAAGTCGGTGTGCAGGATGAGTTCCTTGAGGTGGTTGATGAGCACCCCAACGATACTCTGCACCATGGCCTTGGGCTTTCCCGTCGTGCCCGAGGAGAACATGATGTAAAGGGGGTGGTTGGCAGGCACCTGGACGAACTCCAGTGCCGGGGTTTCTCCCTCGGGCAGGGCATCATCCCACAGGATGGCGTTGGGGGTGTCGGAAATATCGGGGCGTTCTTGCGCGTAGCCAACGACGATGACCTTGCGCAGGCTGGGGATGTTGTTCGCCACCTCTGCCGCTTTGCCGCGCGTGTCGAAAGGCTTGCCCTTGTAGGTGTAGCCGTCGGCCGTGACCATGACGACGGGCTCCAGTTGGCCCAGTCGGTCCAGCGCGGCGGTGGCCCCCAGGTCGGTGGCGCAAGAGGCCCAGGTCGCGCCCAGGCTGGTGGCCGCCAGCATCGCAATGACGGTCTCGGGGATGTTGGGCATGTAGCCAACGACGCGATTCCCCGGCTGGACGCCCACTTCGCGCAGGAACGCGGCCAACCGCGCCACCCGGTCGTACAGTTCGGCATAGGTGAGGGTGCGCCGCTCACCCGCTTCGTTGCGGAAAAGAACGGCGACTTGATCATCGCGATAGCGGAGCAGGTTCTCGGCAAAGTTGAGTTTCGCGCCCACGAACCAACGCGCGCCCGGGAATTTGTTCAGGTCGTCGACGACCTGGTCGTACGCGCGCGCGGCGCGAATCCCCGCGTAGTCCCACATCGTCGCCCAAAACTCTGGGATGTTCTCCACCGACCAGGCGTGGAGTTCCCTGTAGTTGGTGATGTTGAGACCGTACTTTTCGTTGAGGTGGGTAATGAAGTAGGTGATGTTCGCGTTGCGGCGACGTTCTTCCGAGGGAACCCAAAGCGGCTGTTTCATGGCGGCTTTCCTCCTCGATGGGTCGTGCCCAACGGCGGGGAAGTGATTTCAAAGAGAAGTATACTTGAGGTTCCGAATCAGGAGCAAAGCGTTGACAGTCGAGTAAGGGATACTTCAGCATGAGAACAAGAGCAGGGGGACACGGATATACATGGGAGATTCTTATGAGGCTCTGCCATTCTCCTTCAACCTATAGAGCATTTCCCCCGCGTGAGGAACGACGAGGAGATCTGGGTCTTCTTGGGCTCGTCGCATCCACTCTCTAACGTTGATGGTGCGTGGGTCGCGGTATCCCAGGTTGACTTTCTCGCAGCGTTCGCGCGGAATGCCTGTGGCCAGGGTGACTTTGATGCGCGGATGCTCAACGCCGTTTTCGTATGTGCCCAGCCCGCGCAGGTGAGTGGAGTGAGCCAGCACGCCCCACGGGTAGTGCTTGAACTTGTCCCATTGCTTGACGAAGTAGTCCCGCACGTGGTAGCCGATCTCGTCCAGCAGTTTGCCGTGGGTGTAGGAGATTTCGGTAATGTGAGGCGCGTAGATGATGACCTCACCCCCATCCGCGACCACGGGTTCTACCTTGTACATGCCCTTTGCCGCAGTCCAGAGGTCGTCGTACATTTCCGGCATGATGGAAAGGACTTGCTTGTACGGATGGTCCACGTAGATGATGTGCAACTGCTGGGAAAGGTCGGCCGCTGCAGACCAGGCCTCTTCGGGCGTGCCCACGAAAACGCCGGCGGTTTCGTCATCCTTGACCACATAGCACACCGCGGCCTTGGGCATCTCGATCATGGCGGCCGCGCGATCGACGGCTACCCGTACGGGGGTGTACTTTCGTCCGATGATCTCGTAACTGGTGATCAGGGCTCCCAGCCAGTGGGTGAAGTTGATGATGTCCCACCCGGAAATGCCGGGGAAAAAGTACTTGTTTCCCCCCGACATGCCCACGACTTCATGGGGAAAGACCGGCCCGCAAATGATGACCTGGTCGTAGTCGAAAATCATTTTGTTGATGTCCACGGGCACATCTATAGAGAGCATCCCCTGGCTTAACTCCTCAACTTCCTCTCGAGTCATGGTGCCTAATCGACGAAAGGTGCCGGGCAAATCCCAGCGATGGTTGAAGACGTGGACACCCGCGTATCGGGT
>JALWHQ010000321.1 GCA_026983525.1 Anaerolineae bacterium
GTCAACGTCGTCTTCCCGTGGTCAATGTGCCCAATCGTCCCAATGTTCACATGCGGCTTCTTGCGCTCAAACTTCTGCTTGCTCATGTCCCTTTACCTCCTTTGCGCCCTCGCAGGCCATACGTGATGCGTAATGCGTGATGCGTGATGCGTGATGCGTCGTGCGTCTTTCGTCTTGCGTAGTGCGTCGTGCGTCAGGGTCGTGTGGCGTGCGTTACGCGGGTGATCCACGCACGACGCAAGACGCACGACGAACTACGTTTCATAAGCACACGAAAGGACGCTCAGAGGCAATTGCCTCGCGGCGTCCTTTTCAGTTCGGTGCATCATAGAAGCTGGTCGTTCAAGAGAAACAACCTCCAAATTATATGCCCACGTTCAGAAGTTGCCAAATCTGCCGATCACTTTGGCGCGTTTATATTTCTCCGGCGAGTACCTTTCGGGCCACATTTTCTTCGACCTTACGGTAATGGTCGAATTCCATCGTGAACGTACCTCGCCCTTGGGTCAGCGAACGCAGTCGGGTGGCATAACCGAACATTTCGGCCAGCGGCACGCGCGCGTCTACCACTTGGAGCCCGTTCGGGCGTTGTTCAATATTCACGATTTCCCCACGACGTGCATTTAGATCGCCGATGACATCGCCCAGGTATTGTTCGGGCACAACCACTTCTACCTTCATAATCGGCTCCAACAATACCGGATGTGCCTTGCGCGCGCCCTCCCGCGTCGCCATGGACGCCGCAATCTTGAAAGCCATTTCCGACGAATCCACCTCGTGGTACGAACCATCCACCAGAGTAGCTTTCACGTCCACCAAAGGAAACCCGGCGAGGACACCGGCATCAAGCGCCTCGCGCACCCCCGCTTCAACAGCCGGGATGAATTCTTTGGGGATGACTCCGCCAACGATCTTGCTCTCAAATTGGAATCCCGAACCAGGTGGCAAGGGCTCAAGCTCCAACACCACATGACCATACTGACCTCGGCCACCCGTCTGGCGCACAAAACGGCCTTCCTCGCGCACCGAGCGGGTAATGGTCTCCTTGTACGCCACCTGGGGACGTCCCACCCGGGCCTGTACGCGAAATTCGCGCATCATGCGGTCAACGAGTACCTCCAGGTGCAACTCTCCCATGCCAGAAATGATCGTCTGGCCCGTTTGTTCGTCCACCCGCACCCGGAAGGTGGGATCCTCTTCCGCCAAACGCTGCAGTGCCACAGCCAATTTATCCTGATCGGCCTTGGTCTTGGGTTCGATAGCTACCGAAATCACAGGCTCGGGAAATTCGATAGATTCCAGAACGATGGGATGGCCGGGATCGCACAGAGTTTCGCCCGTGAAGGTCTGTTTGGGCCCCACAATGGCTCCGATATCCCCGGCCGCAATTTCCTTGATGTCCTCCCGTTTGTCCGCGTGCATACGCAGCAGACGGCCGATGCGTTCCTTACGATTACGGGTGCTATTCAATACGGCCTTGCCCGCCTGCAACCGCCCCGAATACACACGCACATAGGCCAACCGCCCAACATAGGGGTCGGAGACGATCTTGAAAACAAGGGCAGCCAGAGGTCCATCCGGATCCGCCTCGCGCACCTCTTCCTCACCCGTCTCCGGATTGATTCCCACAATGGGCGGGATATCCACCGGGGATGGGAGGTAATCAATGATGGCGTCAAGCAGGGGCTGCACCCCCTTGTTGCGCAATGCCGTACCACACAATACAGGAACCAGTTCGTTGCTAATGGTGGTTTTACGCAGGACGCACTTCAATGCTTCAGGAGGAATCTCCTCACCCTCCAGGTAAAGCATCATCACTTCGTCGTCGAAGTCTGCCAGGGTGGTGATCAATTCCTCCCGTTTCTCCGCCACCAGATCTTCCAGTTCAGACGGTACGTCAATGAGTTCGGGCTTAGCACCCAACTCGTCGGTGAACACCCAGGCCTTCATGGTGATCAGGTCCACCACGCCGCGGAAGTCGGCCTCCACGCCGATGGGAACCTGGACGGCCACAGGGTGCGCGCCCAGCCGCTCGCGAATCATATCGATGGTGCGCCAGTAACTCGCACCCACGCGATCCATCTTGTTCACGAAACAAATGCGCGGCACACCATAGC
The DNA here is from genome assembly GCA_026983525.1 of Anaerolineae bacterium. Classification (GTDB taxonomy): domain Bacteria; phylum Chloroflexota; class Anaerolineae; order JAADDB01; family JAADDB01; genus S141-23. The sequence continues at coordinate 2,118 of JALWHQ010000321.1, forward strand.
GGTCGGCCTGACGCCAGACCGTCTCGGACTGGGGCTCCACGCCGGCGACCGCATCGAAGACGACAACGCCGCCGTCCAGGACGCGCAGGCTGCGCTGTACCTCCGCGGTAAAGTCGATGTGCCCGGGCGTGTCAATGATGTTGATGAAGTGATCCCGCCACTCGCAGGAGATAGCCGCGGCAGTAATAGTGATACCGCGCTCTTTCTCCTGGGGCATGTAGTCGGTTACCGTCGTGCCTTCATCTACACTCCCCAGGCGGTACGTCTTGCCGGTGTAGAACAGAATCCGTTCGGTTGTTGTCGTTTTACCGGCATCGATGTGCGCGATGATGCCGATGTTGCGGATACGGCTTAGGTTCTCTCGTTTGGACATGATTTCGTCTTTCGTCGTTCGTCTTGCGTTTTGCATGTTTCGTAATGCGTCGTACGTGTCGTACGTTAGGTATCCGACATAACGTCCGTCATACGCCCTGACGCACTACGCAATACGCACGACGCACTATGCATGGACACAATAACGCCGCCGGTGCGAGACCAGCGGCGCTGTTGACCGACTTGCAAACCGTTAGAACGCCAGGTATCGGGCCCAAAAGGCTTACCACCTGTAATGCGCAAAGGCACGGTTGGCTTCAGCCATGCGGTGGGTATCTTCCTTCTTCTTGATAGCCGCCCCTTGGTTGTTGGCCGCGTCCATAATTTCAGCGGCCAACTTCTCCGCCATGCTCTTGCCGGAGCGCTGACGGGCCGCGTTGACCAACCACCGCAAGCCCAAACTCCTCCGCCGGAATGGCGGCACCTCCAGAGGAACCTGGTAGGTTGCACCACCCACACGACGAGGCCGCACCTCTAAAACAGGCATCACGTTCTGAAGCGCCTTCTCAAAAACCTCCACCCCAGGCTTTCCGGTCTTTCGCTCTATGATGTCAAACGCCTCGTAAACGATCCGCTCTGCAAGGCTCTTCTTGCCCCGCTGCATCACTTTGTTAATTAGCCGCTGTACGTTCTCGCTACCGTACCTTGGATCGGGCGGTATGGGTCTCTTTGCCGGTCGATATCGTCGTGGCATGGGTCCTCCACATACAATGGATTACTCGACTAACCGTTAATCGCCTATTTAATCGTTACGCCTTAATCGTTAGAGCAAGGAACAACCACCGAGCCTAACTATCCCTTCGGTTTCTTGGTTCCATATTTGGAACGCCCGCGCTTGCGGTTTTCCACACCTGCCGCATCCAGCGCACCACGCACAATGTGATAACGAACGCCGGGCAGATCCTTCACGCGGCCACCCCGCACGAGCACCACCGAGTGCTCCTGCAGGTTATGGCCCTCGCCCGGAATGTAGGCGGTCACCTCGATGCCGTTCGTCAAGCGCACACGCGCAATTTTGCGTAACGCTGAATTCGGCTTCTTCGGGGTCATCGTGCGCACCTGGGTGCACACCCCGCGCTTTTGCGGACACCCCTTGGGCAAGCGCTTCACCTCTCCCTTCAGGGCATTGTAGATGTACTGAAGGGCCGGTGCCTTCTCCTTCTTTTTGACCTTTTTACGCCCCTTGCGAACCAACTGATTGATCGTTGGCAAGGCTTCCCTCCTGATCGTCACCTGTGTTCACATATCCTACACGCGAAGTTGGAGTCTACCACAGTGCCCTTTCGCCGTCAAACTCACATACTTCTGTGGTAAGACCATCCTACCCATTCCATCGACTCGCGCCTCGCTTAAATAACCAGAATCTAACCCAGGTGAGTTTTACCCTATTCGGATGGCTCCGCTCCTTCATCGACAACCACATCTTCTGGAGCGGATTCCCCATCCCCCCTGGCTTGCTCACCATCACCGGGCAGGAGGCCCTCCCGAAAAGCCCGAGCCTGAATAGCGATGAGATCCCGCTTCTTCTTGGCCTCCATACGGGCCTTGTAACCCGTGCCGGCAGGAATGAGTTTACCGATGATCACGTTTTCTTTCAAGCCACGTAGGTCGTCCCGTGCGCCAGCAGTGGCCGCCTCGGTCAAAACCCGTGTCGTCTCCTGGAAGGAGGCCGCAGCCAGCCACGATTCCGTGTTCAACGCGGCCTTGGTGATCCCCAGGAGTACGGGCTCACCCCGGGCCGGACGTTTACCATTGGCTACCATTTCACTGTTCACACGCTCGAACTCGAATCGGTCCACCATCTCTCCAGGGAGGAATTCAGTGTCACCGGTGGATCTCACCCTCACTTTGCGCATCATTTGACGGATAATGATTTCGATGTATTTGTCGTGAATTACCACGCCCTGAGAGCGGTATACCTTTTGAACCTCTTCCAGAAGATAGAGTTGGGCTGCTTCTGGCCCCTGAATACGGAGAATCTCTTTTGGATTCTTCGCGCCCTCGGTCAATTGTTCACCTGCTTTGACTATATCACCGTTGGAAACGCGCAGGCGAGCCGCGGGCGGAATCTCCGTCTCCCAAGTTTCGGTTTCATCGCGACGGATGGTGACCACAAGGTTGCCTTCATCTTCGTGCACGAACACTTGGCCCTCCATCCCGGCCAAAATTTCATCCTCATCCTTGCGAGCAATGGGCGTTTCCTCACTAACAGTGTCACCATCTTTCACCAGTAATTCATACCCCGTCGGAATAACCACATCCCGACTGACCACGCGCGGGTTGGTGATGCGCAACTTGCGCACATCCCCTTCCCACCAGGTCTCCACACGGCCATCGATCTCCGCGATCACCGCTTCACCGCGCGGGGTGCGAGCTTCGAACAACTCCTCCACGCGCGGGAGACCCTGAGTAATGTCGCTCGCGCCGGCCACACCACCCGTGTGGAAGGTGCGCAGGGTCAACTGGGTACCCGGCTCACCAATGGACTGAGCCGCGATGATGCCCACGGCCTCGCCCAACTGGACCAGGCCGCCGCGCGCCAGGTCAAGGCCGTAACACTTGCGGCAAAGGCCGAACCGGGTCTGGCAGGTAAGCGGAGAGCGCACGAACACCTTGTCAATGCCCGCGGCCTCGATGACCCGGGCCTCGGCTTCCTCGATCATCTCCCCCGCGTTGACCAGGATCTCGCCCGTTTCGGGGTCGGTCACGGGTGCGGCCGCAATGCGACCCAAAATGCGCTCGGTAAAGGGTTCACCGATGCGCTCAGCGCTTTCCCGGTCGATCCAGATGCCCGCGGTGGTGCCACAGTCCTCCTCGGTAATGATCACATCCTGGGCTACGTCCACAAGGCGGCGGGTCAGGTAACCCGCGTCCGCGGTACGAAGCGCGGTGTCCGCCAGCCCTTTACGAGCACCGTGGGTGCTCAAGAAGTACTCGAGAGCGGTCAATCCCTCACGGAAGTTGGAGCGAATGGGCAACGGGATGATGCGCCCGGACGGGTCGGCCATGAGGCCGCGCATCCCCGCCAACTGGCGCACGGTCTGGATGCCGCCCTTGGTGGAGCCGGAAATGCTCATCGCGCCCAGGCCCTCGGTCGGGTCGAGGAGTTCCTTCACCGCCTCGGTGATCTCCTCGGTGGCGCGCGTCCACAGTTCCACCACTTTCATGTACTGCTCGTCCTCGGTGATCAGACCGCGGCGGTACTGGCGCTCCACCTCTTCCACCTTGCGGGTGGTCTCCTCGATGATGCGCTCCTTGACCTCGGGCACGCGAATGTCGCTGATGGCGATGGTTGTGCCGCTCTTGGTCGCCCAGTAGAAGCCCAAATCCTTGATCACGTCCACGAACTGGGCAGTGCGCTCGGGCCCCAGTCGGCGATACGCATCCGCGACCACCATGTTCACCCGCTTCTTGTCCATAACGTCGTTGACGAAGCGCAACTCCTCAGGAAGATGCAGGTTGAATATCACACGCCCCACGGTCGTTTCAATGAGGCCCGTTGTCACCGTGCGCTGCGGGTCGATGTCCTTGAGCAACAGGCGGTCGCGAATCTCCGCCAGCGCCGCGGGCCCAATCTTCGGAATGGACAGGACTTTGTCGCGCCCCGCCTGGAAGAGTTTGACCAGTTGCCCCACCGACGTGACGTCCGCGTCCAACAGGGCTTTCGTCACGCGGTCGCTGAGCCCCAAGTCGGTCACCGGCACCTTGTCCAACCAGGACTCGTACCAGACTTTGATGGGCGCGTGGACGTGCACGTGGCCCATCTCATAGGCGTAGCGCACCTCATCCAGGCTGGAGAACACCTTACCCGTGCCCTTCACGCCCGGCTTGGCCACGGTGAGGTAGTATGTGCCCAGCACCATGTCCTTGGTCGGGCCGACGATGGGCTCACCGCTGGCCGGCTTGAGCAGATTCTTGGAAGAGAGCATGAGTTCGCGGGCTTCCTGCACGGCCTTATTGGACAAAGGCACATGCACGGCCATCTGGTCGCCGTCGAAGTCCGCGTTGAACGCCGCGCACACCAGCGGATGCAACTGAATGGCATACCCATCGATGAGTTTAACTTCGAATGCCTGGATGCTTAGGCGGTGCAGAGTGGGCGCGCGGTTGAGGAGCACCGGCCGCTCCTTGACCACATCCTCCAGCACGTCCCACACTTCCTGAGCCTCGCGGTCCACCATGCGCTTGGCGCTTTTAATGTTGTGCGCGTAAGCCAGAGTCACCAGGCGGCGCATGACGAAGGGCTTGTAGAGTTCCAAGGCCATCTTTTTGGGTAGACCGCACTGGTGCAACTTGAGTTCCGGCCCCACAACGATGACCGAACGGCCGGAGTAGTCCACACGCTTACCCAGCAGGTTGCGGCGGAAGCGGCCCTGCTTGCCCTTGAGCATGTCCGAAAGGGACTTGAGTTTACGCCGCCCGGAGCGGCTCACGGCCCGACCGCGCCGCCCGTTATCGATGAGGCTGTCCACGGCCTCCTGGAGCATGCGCTTCTCGTTGCGGATGATGACGTCGGGCGCACGCAGTTCCATCAGGCGCTTGAGCCGGTTGTTGCGGTTGATCACACGGCGGTAGAGGTCGTTCAAGTCGGAGGTGGCAAATCGTCCGCCGTCCAACTGCACCATGGGCCGCAGGTCGGGCGGGATGACCGGCAACACGGTGAGGATCATCCACTCGGGTTTGTTGCCCGATTTGCGGAAAGCCTCTACCACGCGCAGTCGCTTGGCCGCCTTCTTGCGCAATTGTTTGGAGCGGGTCGTGCGCAACTGGCGGCGCAGTTCCTTAGCCATCTTTTCGAGGTCGAGATCCCTTAGAATCTCCAGCACAGCCTCAGCGCCCATCCCCGCCTCGAACACTGAGCCCCACTTTTGCCTGAGTGAACGGTACTGACTTTCGGTCAAGAGGTCACGTTCGTTCAGTCCCTTGATCTCGTCAATGTCCGCCAGGGCTTCCTTCTTCAACTTCTCCCGCCGAGCCTGGTATTCTTCCTGCAGGGCCGCGCGCTGCTCTTCCGCGTCCGCACGGATCAGGCTGAGGCGCTCCTGCATGATTTCACGCACCCGCTTTTGCTCTTCCCGGATCTCCTGCTCGATCTCGTTTAGGCGGGCGCGAATGATGGTGCTCAGTTGATCCAGATGCTCACGCGTGATGTCCGTGCCCGCGGGGAAGATGGGCGTTTCCTCCCAGGGCACGACCATGTCCTCCTCCAGCGCGCGCCCCATGGACTTCTCCAGCGTCGCCTGGAGATCGCGCGCGAGTTTCATCACCTCGTCGGTGCGTTCGGCCAGTTGCTCTTCCAGCGCGGCCAGTTCGGCCTCTTCCACCTGGCGCAAGGCCTCCACGTTGTGCTCTTCCTGGGCCGTGATTTCATCCAACTTGGCCTGGAGTTCGGCGTCCAGGTTGTCGAGTTCATGGCGCAAGGAGGTCTCTCGCCGCTGAATGGCCTTGGCGCGCGCTTGCTCGTCCACCTTGGTGACAATGTACTGGGCGAAGTAGAGAACGCGCTCCAGGTTGCGGGGGGAGATATCGAGCAAGAGCCCCATGCGGCTGGGCACGCCCTTGACGTACCAGATGTGCGCCACCGGGGACGCCAGTTCGATGTGCCCCATACGCTCGCGGCGCACACGGCTGTGTGCGACCTCTACACCACACTTCTCGCAGACGACGCCCTTGTAGCGGGGACGCTTGTACTTGCCACATGCACACTCCCAGTCACGCGTGGGACCGAAAATGCGCTCACAAAAGAGCCCATCCCGCTCGGGCCGCAACGTGCGATAGTTGATGGTCTCGGGCTTTAAAACTTCCCCATATGACCAGGAGCGAATCTGCTCCGGAGATGCCAGACTTATGCGGATGGCTTCAAAATCATTGACTTCCACGTTCACACCCCTCCCGTAAAGGGTTCCAGGTTAAGAAGGTTGCAGGTTACAGGTTAAAGGTTAAAAGTTGGAGGGTCGTAGATAAGACGTGATGTATGTACGCCATTCCCCCATCTTTAACCTTCAACCTTTAACCTTTAACTTTCAACCTTCAACTTTCTATCCCTTAACCTTCCTCTTCGCGCTCTTCCTCAAATCGGGTCATCACGCCGGGCAGCGAGAGGCTGAAGCCCAACTTGGGCAGCCGCTCCTCACTAACCTCTTTACCAAAGCGAATGACCTCACCTCGTTCATTGATGACTTCCACCGCCAGGCCCAGAGCTTGTAGTTCCTTCACCAGCACCCGGAAGGATTCGGGCACACCCGGCGGGCTGATGGGCTCACCCTTCACGATGGCCTCGTAGGTCTTCACGCGGCCCGAGACATCGTCGGATTTGATGGTGAGGATTTCCTGCAGGGCATAGGCCGCGCCATACGCCTCCAGGGCCCACACTTCCATCTCGCCAAAGCGCTGGCCGCCGAACTGGGCCTTGCCGCCCAACGGCTGCTGCGTAACGAGGGAGTAGGGGCCGGTAGAGCGGGCGTGTACCTTGTCCTCGACCATGTGGTTCAACTTGAGCATGTAGATGTAGCCCACCATGACCGGCTGGTCGTACGGCTCGCCCGTCTTGCCGTCGTACAGGGTCATCTTACCGCTGATGGGTGTGGGCCAGCCGCTTTCCTTGCTGTAGGCCTCGGCCGCGTCCATCAGGCTTTGCAAGTCTTCGTTCTCGGGCAAGGGCTGCTCGTAGTGGAGTAGCCACTCCCGCAGGCCCACACGCCGAGCCTCGTCATCACGGCGCTTACGTTCCTCGAGGCTAAGGCGCTCGTCTTCCCACGCGAGGATGTCCGCCGGATTGTAGCCCCGCTCGCGCAGCCACTCCGTCAACACGCTACGCCGCGCGTACACCCGATCCGTGAGTAGGCGCTGCACGTCATACCCCTTGGCGCCCAACCATTCGACGATGTACATCCGCCGCACTTCATCGTCATCCTCAAAGTCCTCGGTGGGAATGCCCTCCTCGGCCACGCGAGCCCATGCCCGCTCGGTGATGTCGCGCCAGGCTTTGTCGATGAGCCAGGCCCGCGCCAACTCGGCCTCGATCTCCTCCTCTTTGGCCCCATCGAACACGGGCGTCATGGCCTTGAAGCCCAGTCGATGCGCGGCCCACCCCAGGTGGGTCTCCAGCACCTGTCCGATGTTCATACGGCCGGGAACACCCAACGGGTTGAGAATGATGTCCACGGGCGTGCCATCGGGGAGGAAGGGCATGTCCTCTACCGGCACAATTTTGGACACGACGCCCTTGTTCCCGTGGCGCCCAGCCATCTTGTCGCCTTCCAGCAAGCGGCGGCGCTGAGCCACGGAAACGCGCACCATCTTCTCCACACCGGCGGGCAAATCACGGTATTCGTCGCGGCCGAATACCTTGACATCCACGACCTTGCCCTTCTCACCGTGGGGCAACTTCAAGGAGGAGTCCTTGACGTCGCGAATCTTCTCGCCGAAGATGGCGCGCAGGAGTTTCTCCTCCGGTGTGAGGTCGGTCTCGCCCTTGGGCGTGACCTTGCCCACGAGGATGTCGCCCGGCTTGACTTCCGCACCGATGCGGATGATGCCCTCCTCGTCCAGGTTGCGCAGGGCTTCCTCGTTCACGCCGGGGATGTCGCGGGTGATCTCCTCGGGGCCCAGTTTGGTGTCGCGGGCCTCGGCCTCGTACCGCTCGATGTGGATCGAGGAGTACAGGTCTTCGTGCACCACACGCTCACTAACGACGATAGCGTCTTCGAAGACCGCCCCCTCCCAGGAAATGAATGCCACCAAGACGTTCTGCCCTAACGCGAGTTCACCCTCATCCGTAGCCGCAGTGTCAGCCAACACATCGCCGGGCTGTACCCGGTCTCCTTTCCGCACGCGAGGGCGCTGGTTGATGGTTGTAGACTGGTTGGAACGTTGAAACTTACGTAGGGGATATGTATGGCGCTTTCCTTCCTCGTCCAAGACTACGATCTCTTCACTGGTGGCGGCCACCACTTCGCCCGCGTGTTTAGCTAACAGCACCTGGCCGGAGTCGCGAGCGGCGCGATATTCCACGCCGGTCCCCACCAGAGGAGCGGAGGGTTTGATCAAGGGAACGGCCTGGCGCTGCATGTTGGAACCCATGAGCGCGCGGTTGGCGTCGTCGTGTTCCAGGAACGGGATCAACGACGAGGAGACCGACACAATCTGCTTGGGTGAGACGTCCACAAAGTCCACCTCCTCAGGTGATGCCACTGAGAAGGTCTGATTACGGCGGACCGAGACGCGCACGCGCTGCAGTTGTCCCAGGTCGTCGGTGGGCGTGGATGCCTGGGCGATTACGTAGCGATCCTCTTCGTCTGCAGAGATGTAGACGATCTCGTCGGTCACGTACGCTTGCACGCGCACCTCGGGCTTCTGGTCGGCCAGGGCCGCGATTTCCAGGGCCTGCTCCTCGGTAATGACATCCCCCCGCTTGGCAATGGGTTCGCCTGTCGCCGGGTCTATGATGTCCTCCATGATGGTGCGTCCCACCAATTTATCCGGATCATTCTCGATGGTGTGACGCACCTTGCGTACGGGCGTTTCCAAGAACCCGTACTCGTTGACCCGGGCGTAGGTCGCCAGTGAGCCGATCAAACCAATGTTCGGCCCTTCAGGGGTCTCGATGGGACAAATGCGGCCGTAGTGGCTGTGGTGGACGTCGCGCACGTCAAAGCCGGCGCGCTCGCGACGCAACCCGCCCGGGCCCAATGCGCTCAAGCGACGCTTGTGAGTCAACTCAGAAAGCGGGTTGGTCTGATCCATGAACTGGCTCAAGGGAGACCCACCAAAGAACTCACGGATGGCCGCCACAACAGGACGGTTGTTGATCAGGGAGAGGGGGGTCACCTGATCGGGCTCACGAATGGACATGCGCTCACGCACCACGCGCTCCATGCGCAGGAGGCCGATGCGGAGTTGATTCTGAATCAGTTCACCCACCGTCTTGACGCGGCGGTTGCCCAGGTGGTCGATGTCGTCCGGGCGTTCTTGGTGGTTGTTAATTTGGATCATGCGGCGCACAATGGCGATGAAATCCTGGTGGGTGAGGGTACGCACTCGCTCGGGGACGTCCACGCCCAGACGGCGGTTCAACTTGTACCTCCCCACACGGCTGAGGTCATAACGCCGCGGATCGAAGAACATGTTCTCCAGGTAGACGCGCGCGTTTTCCTCAGTCGCCGGATCCCCCGGACGCATCCGCTTATAGATGTCGATAAGGGCCTCTTTTCCGTCCTTCGTCGGGTCCTTCTCGATAGTAGCCTGAATAAACGGGTGCTCAGGGTCAGTATCCACATCCTCAAAAAGGGCCAACAATTCTTCATCCGTGCCCTCTTTGATGACCGGCCCTAAGGGTAGAAGGAACTCGTCATACCCTTCCTTGGTCTTTCCGACCTCGGCCAGGGCGCGCAGCAAGGTGGTCAGGGGCAACTTGCGCTTGCGGTCGATCTTGACACTGAGCACATCCTTGCGCGACGTTTCAAATTCCAACCACGCGCCGCGCCCCGGGATGAGTTTGGCATAGCAGAGTTCACGCCCTGTCTGCCGATCCTCTTCCAGGGTGAAGTACGCGCCGGGGGAACGGATCAACTGACTGACGACCACACGCTCGGCCCCGTTGATGATGAAGGTGCCGCGCTCGGTCATCAGAGGGAAGTCCCCTATGAAGACATCCTGCTCGATCATTTCCCCCGTTTCCTTGTTGATCAACTTCACGTTCACCCAAAGAGGGGCAGAATAGGTCATATCGCGCTCGCGACATTCTTCCTGGGAATACTTGGGGTCTCCCAGCCGGTAGTCACCGAACCACAATTCCAATTTCTTGTTGTAACCAACGATGGGAGAAATCTCGTCGAAGAGTTCTCGCAGCCCCTCCCTAAGGAACCAGTTGAAACTGTCGAGTTGGACCTGAATCAACGGGGGAAGATCCAAAACTTCCTGCAACCGCGAGTAGGATTTGCGCAAAGGTGCACCAGACCTAATGTTGCTCATGAGCACGTCACTCCCTTAGTCCATAGGCGTAATGTTGATCGTTCGCCTTGCTTCCACCGTTCGTCCGACGGCACACCTCACCGGCAAGGCAAACGACACGTTCCCGAATTAAGCGCGCAAAAAAGCCCGGACGGGAGGGGCTACCCTATCCCGCTCATTACGCTCACTTTCGTTGTGAGCCCCCGAATCCGCCGGGCGAAATGGTGTACTCCTCAATAGTCCTCTGTGGCAGATGTGGCAACACAATGGTCAGTCGATACGTGCCCGCACCTCAACTCCTGTGGAGACGGAAAGGGATTCCATCTCCTTAGGTACAACTACCCAAAATCGGCAACTTACAATAATAGGCGTGGACATGCATCTTGTCAAATCTACTTCTGCGTTGGGAGAAACCATTCACTCAACACTCGCTGTATCCACAATTTGTACAGCGCTTGCACCCTTCATGGGGAATGAACGTTGCCTGCCCGCACTCAGGACAGATATCCCCGTATTCCATAGAATGCGCGTGGGGCTCCTCACCGTTGGGCAGGGAGAAGGAAAGAGGCAACTGGGTGCCCACAGGTTCAGGAGCCTCCTGCTGTGCAAGATAATTGCGCAACACCTGGGCAATGGCGTCGGGCAGGGAGCGGACGCGCTCAGGGCCGAAGCCCATAGAACGCCCGCCGCCGATACCGCTCAGTTGGTGGACGACTTCTTGCAGGCGCTCGCGCGGGCTTAGCGGCGAGGGCAGGCGCAGGATCAGGCTGATCAGTCGGCCCAACGCCTCCGAGTCCGCGGCCACGTCCGACCCCGCCTTGCCCACATTCAGAAAGACCTCGAAGGGTTCCCCGTTCTCGTCGCTGTTCACCGTAATCCAGGCGGTGCCCACGGGCGTGGGGCGACGGTACGTCTTGCCGTGCAAGACCGTGGGGCGGGGTCGCAGTTGGCGCCCGCCGTTCCAGGACGGTGGCGCGACTGCGGCTTCTGCTTTGATCGTTGCCGGCGCCATGACACCCCCCTCCTTCTTTTCCTTGGTCTCGCGCGTTTCCAGCACCACCTCCTTGCGCGTGCCCGTCACGTAGACGGTGATGCCCTTGCAGCCCAACCGCCAGGCCAGGAAGTAGGCGGTCTTTACGTCGTCAACTGTAGCATGCTCAGGAAAGTTAATAGTCTTGCTTATGCTATTATCAACAAAAACTTGAAGAGAAGCTTGCATGTACACATGCTCTTCCGCGGAGATGTCCTGGGCGACGACGAAGGTGTGACGGATGGGGTCGGGCAGTTCTTTGATGTGCTGGCAGGTGCCCTTGCGCAGCACTTCGTCGATGATGCGACGCTTGGCGGCCTCGTCCAGTTGGGCTTCGTTCAACGCGCGCATGAAGCGCGGGCTCACATACTCCAACTCCACATCCCGATCTTCGTCCTTGAAGTGGCGGATATAGGCCAGGGCAAACACCGGCTCACACCCGTACCCCTCGCACCCCGAGACGGTCGCGATCGTCCCAGTAGGCGCGACAGTCGTCTGCGCGGCGTTGCGGATGCCGTGTTTCTTGATGCCGTCGACGATGGCGTCCCAGTCCAGAGGTGGACGCCCCCAATCGGTCTTGGGGCCGCCGCCCAGCCAATCGGGCCACTTAGGGGGCCGCCATTTCAGGTCCTCGGGATCGTAGATGCTCCCCTTGATGGCGGGGAAAGGGCCGCGCTCTTTAGCCAACTCGATACTCTTGCACATGGCGTGGTAGCGGACGAACTCCATGACCTGGGCCGCGAACTCCCGCGCCTCCTCGGAGCCGTAGCGGATGCCCAGGTCGTACATCATGTCGGCCAGACCCATGATACCCAGCCCGATACGTCGCGCCCGGTGCGCGGCCTCCTTCAACTGGGGCACCGCGGGCACATACTTGTTCGCGGTCACCACATTATCCAGGAAGTGCACAGCATTCTCCACCGTCTCCTGCAACAGATCCCAATCTACCACCCGCTTGCCGTCCACTTCCTTCACATGCTTGGCCAGATTGATGGAGCCCAAGCAGCAATTTTCATAGGGGCCTAGCCACTGCTCGCCGCACCCGCGGGATACGTATCCTGCGGTTAGCCAAGTATCCGTCTCTGGCTCAAAAAGGTCGTAAACAGTCTCCACCCCGTCAAAGGAGATCTCAACGATTTCCGCTGTGTGTTCTCCTGCAGGCAAGATAATTTCTTGCTCGTTCTCCTCTACATGACCTCCAGCCAAGACAGGTGCCGACATTCTGATGGGCTCGGGTCTTAGTACCCGCACCTTGTCCCCTACGCTTAACGTGTCCAGCCGTTTGGGCTTGAATTCTCCTGTTTCAGGGTCAAACACGTGGAACTGGTGGCTTGCTGTAGCCCGTACTTCTCCTCCATCGGAGAAGCGTACACGATACACGGGCATGTCCAAGTTCACTTCGACAGTTTCTACTTTACCCACACCACCTACAGTAAGAATCTCATCACCTACTTGAATTTCATCAACCCGCCGCCATCCGTTAGGAGTTGCCACCAGCGTATCCCCTGTGACGCACGGATTCGTTGCCTCCAGTTCATACAAGTGGGGCAGGGGGTTGCTGCGGTTGGCGGTGTCGATGAAGAGCGCGCCCGGCTCGCCGTTGTGGTGGGCGTGGCGCACAATTTCGTCGAAGAGGTCGCGCGCGCGAACGGTCTTCCACACCTTGCCATCGCGCGGGTTCACCAGGTCGAACTCGCGGTCCTCCTCGACCGCGCGCATGAACTCGTCCGTCAGGGC
>JALWHQ010000322.1 GCA_026983525.1 Anaerolineae bacterium
ACGCTGGGTTGTCCATTACGGAATTGGTCTACACGGCCTGGTCCGCGGCGTCCACCTTCCGCGCGTCGGACAAGCGGGGCGGCGCGAACGGCGCGCGCATCCGTCTCGCTCCCCAGAAGGACTGGGAGGTCAATCACCCCGAACAACTGGCCCGCGTGCTCGCGGTTCTCGAGCAGATCCAGGCGGAGTTCAACGCCGCCCAAACCAACGGCAAACGGGTCTCCCTGGCCGACCTCATCGTCCTTGGCGGTAACGCGGCTATCGAGGAGGCCGCCCGCCGCGCTGGCGTTGAGATAACGGTGCCCTTCGCTCCTGGCCGTACCGACGCCACCCAGGAACAAACGGACATCGAGTCCTTCAGTTATCTCGAACCGGTGGCCGATGGGTTCCGCAACTACGTCAAGCCAGGGTGTGACTTCCCCGCGGAACAGGCGCTCATCGACAAGGCGCAACTCCTCACCCTCACCGTGCCCGAGATGACCGTGCTCGTTGGGGGGATGCGGGTGTTGGGAGCCAACTATGGTGGCACCTCGCACGGGGTGTTCACCGAACGGCCTGGCATGTTGACGAACGACTTCTTCGTCAATCTGCTCGACATGGGGGTCGAGTGGAAGCCCACCTCGGCGGACGCGGAGACGTTCGAGGGGATCGACCGTAAGACCGGCGAGCGCAAGTGGACCGCGACCCGGGTGGACCTGGTCTTCGGGGCCAACTCGGTGTTGCGCGCGCAGGCTGAGTTCTACGCCCAGGACGACAATAAGGAGAAGTTTGTGCGGGACTTCGTGGCCGCGTGGAACAAGGTCATGAACCTCGACCGCTTCGACCTTTACTGGTGGTAAGGGGTCCTCTTAACTTCAACCGCTTCCAGTGGGGGAGAATAAGCCCCTGCTGGAAGCGGTGCTTACCACGATTCATCTTGTGTGGCCGTGATTTGCCAGGGGACATGTTCCCTTCTTGGGTTAAGTAATGCTTTCTCACCTTTCCGGTGCGGCCACCATAATGCTCTCAATAATGATTTCTGTACGTTGACCCAGCATCACACGTTCGCCCGTAACTGGGTCGTATAATCCAACCTCGATCTGGTATGTGCCTGGGGATAGGTTCACAGGCAGCACAAAGGCTTTGCGGTCGGTAATGATTTCCCCAGGCCGCCAGGTCGAGGTGGGCCTATACCCGTTGATAGGGGGCGCGTCCGTGCCTGCTACATAGCGCCCGTCTGGTGTCAGAAGATGCACGAACGCGGTCTTGTTGCCTTCTACCGGCGCGAGCACTCGCCACTCTACGGCCACGCGCAGTATGTTCCCTGGACGTCCTGGCCAATCGTAGAACGCGACACGTTCGGGCCACGCTGGAGATTCACCCTCCATAGGGATCTCGACCACACGGGTTGGGGTATCGGCGGGGGGCGCGAAGTCTACCAGCCGCAGGTCACCGAACCAGCGGTTGCTCACCAGGAACGCGCGCTCGGAGAGCCATTGCTCGGCCAGGGCCTCGGGGTGCGCGGGCGGAAGTCGCGCTGCCAAGAGCCAGATGTGTCCCCCCGCGCGCCGCGCGGCCTGGGCCAGGAGGCGCTCCTCCTCAGGGCGCAGGGGCGCGGGGTGGGGCGCAAGCCCCAGCGTGTACACGGGTGTGTGTGACCAGTTCATGATGGCGGTGTAGTCAAAGGGCGCCAGGGTGACGAGAGCGTCGTTGGGCGTCCCTTGGGTGCGTACCTCGCTCAGTGCTTCGTACACCGCAGCCTCGAAGGGATCCTGGCGGGCGTGAGTGCTGACCGCGCGTACCCCCCATCCCGCAGCAACGCCCCACATGCCCATGAGGAGAAGGAGACCCATCGTCAGGATAAGGCGCGCTTTGCCCTTGATGGCGACATGCCTTCCCTCGCGGCACAGGCGCCATATGCCCGTCGCCGCCAGGATCATGACCACCACAGAGGCAGCCACAGTCGGCAGCGCGGTTTTTCCCACCTTTACCCATGCCACATCCCAGAAGCCCTGGGCCAGCAATTTGGCCTGAAGCACAATGGGCGACCAGCGCGGGTCGTACATGGCGGGCGAGGCCACCACGCTCCCGTAAGTCGTCTCCAGAAGCGTCTCACTGAGGGCAAAATCGGGCAAGACTGCGAGGGCCTGCACGATCAGCGAGAGCACGGTGAGCGTTAGTACCGCGCGTCGCCGACGTTGGTCCTCCCACAGGGGAGCCAGGGAGACGACGAGCAAGGGGATGATGGGGAGCAGGAAGCGCGGCCCCCATGCGAAGCCGCCCCACCACATCCACCAGGTGCTGAAGAGCGCGACGTAGACCGCGATGACGCCCAGGAGCGTGCGCGCGTCCAGGGGATGGCTGCGCCACAGGCGACGAAAGCCAGGGATGGCGAGAAGGAGCACGGGCGCGTACCACACCAGTCCTCGCAGGGGACTGACCATGATGCCGTAAAACCCAATCCACGGGGGAGTGGTAAAAAATTCCCCTTTGGTGATCTGGTAGCCCGTTTGCCAGGGAACCCCGTAGCGGTAGGTGTTGTAGAGCGCGTATCCTCCTACGCCGACCAGCGCGGTCGTGAGGAGAAAGGCGAGAACGCGCGGCGCGCGCAGGACATCTTTCGGCCGTGTGCCAGGTCGCTCGCGACGCAGGCGCGCGTATTGATACCAAGCCAGAAAGAGCACCGCGGGGGAGTTGATGAGCCGCGCCCAAATGCTCAGGCTGAGGGCGAGGCCCGCGAGTATGGCCCATCGCGTGGAGAACTGGTGTTCCGCGCGATGGAGCGCGTACAGGGCTGCTACCGTGCCCAGCGCGGCCATAGGTTCGCCGAAGAGCATACGAGTGTAGGGTAGGGCCAGAGTCGCGGTGCCGTAGATAAGGGCCAGGGCCAGCGCGGTCGATTCCTCGAATCCCAGACGACGCACGTAGAGCGCCAGCAGCACCGCGGTCAGCGCCGTGAAGAGGGGGTTGGTCAGGAAGGCGACGAAAGTGAGGCCCAGAGACGTGTGACCCAATGCCAGGCGAAGAAGAAGGGCGGGCAGTAGAGCGGCTCCAAATCCCTTCTTGGAGTATACGTGTCCATCGCGGCCAAAAGCCCCCTGGACCTCGCGCTCGGCCCGCACCCACTGACTCCATAGAATCTGGTCGGTGTCCAGGCTGCCGCGCTTGGCTATATTCTCGGCCATCGCATAAATGGACACCTCGTCGATAATGTGAAAGCGGCCGCCGTAGATCAGCAAGTACAGGGCAAGCAGGAAGAGGAAAAGAAAAGCCAGGGGTGTTCGTCGCATGGATTGGGCGTCACCTCAAGGGATTGAAAAGTGCAACGTGCAGAGCAGAAACATTTAGATGCTGCCTTCCAGGGCTTGTTGGAATTCGTCCAGAGATTGTACCTGGGCCGCAGTAACGTGTAATGCCTCCAGTTGTTCCAGGTTCTCGACAGTTCGCAACTGCGCGGCCAGAGCCTCCAACCATGCTTCGTCAGGCGCAAATCGGGCGCGCAACAGCGCGACAAGAGCCTTAATCATGCCCTCGCGAAGGCCCTGCTGTAGCCCCTGTTGTAGTCCTTGCTGTAGCCCCTGTTCGATTCCTTTTTCCATCCACTTCTGTGCCACCGTGGCCATAATCTCACCTCCTCGCGGTAACGCCTTCACTACCCGCTCCACATCCTCCTCCCCCACGTACCGTCCCGCCTCCGCCAAGTACCGCAACAGCGCCACCACCGCCTCCACCCCCGTCTCCGCCTCCATCACCTCCCGCATCAACCTGCCTATCGCGTCCAACCGCTCCCGCAACTCCGGCCGCCGAATGTACTTCATCAACAGCAGCCCCGCGGCCAGCATCGCATCCACCTGCAGACGGGCGTCCTCGAC
>JALWHQ010000323.1 GCA_026983525.1 Anaerolineae bacterium
GAAAGGGGAGCATGAAACCGCCCACACAGGCATCCACATGAAAGAGGACGCCCCGCTCCCGGGCGAGGGCGGCCATTTCGGGGATGGGGTCGATGACGCCCTGGGGATAAGAAGGCGCGGAGCCGACGACGAGCACCGTGTTGGGCGTGATGGCGTTCCGCAACGCGTCGAGGTCGGCGCGGAAATCCGGGCCGACGGGAATGTGGACGGGTCTGACGTCGAAGTAGTGCGCGGCCTTCTCGAAAGCGGGGTGTGCCGTCACCGGCAACACCATTTCGGGGGTGGTGATGCCTCGCTCCGCGCGCCCCCAGTCGCGCGCGGTCTTCACGGCCATGAGCAAGCTTTCCGTCCCCCCAGAGGTAAGCGTGCCCACGGTATCCTCATCACCACCGAGCAACTCGGCAGTCATCGCCACCACTTCCGTCTCCATGCGGCGGATGCTGGGAAAGGCAGTGGGGTTCAGCGCGTTCTCAGAGAAGAAGAGCGCACTGGCTTCCTTCATGACTTCGACGATGTCGTCGTCCACGTAGTAGACAAGGCTGAAGACTTTGCCCTCCTTCCAGTGCGCGTCGCGACGTTTCATTTCCCGCATGGCGTTGAGCAATTCATCTTTGGGGATGCCGCTTTGAGGCAGGGAACGAATAGGTGACATGGATTGGACTCCTTGTGGGGTCGTGGTCGATATGACATGGCCTTGGACAACGGACATTATACCTTATAGGACGTCTGCAGCGCATCTTTCGCCGGTTTGCAGTTGGGTATCGGGGATTGGGTATCGGGCATGAAAGATTCGGTTGCCGTCCTTTCCTTGCTTCTACGTTCCTCTTGCGGCATACTATGGGCGTAGTCGCAACATGCAGGCCTGATTCCCAGTCCACAAGGAGGAGACGGTGATGGACGCTTCTGTGGCATCTGCGCGGGGTTCTTCCTACGAATACCGGCTTTCCCTGTTGGCGGCTGCAGCCCTCGTCAGCACTATTTTGCTCATCCTCATGGGGAGCCTGGTGCGCGTTCTTGGATTTGGGTTGGGCTGTCCCGACTGGCCCCTCTGTTACGGGCGCATTATCCCGCCCCTTTTGATCGACGCCTGGTTCGAGTTCACTCATCGGGTCATCGGCGCTGTGGCCAGTATCTTGTTGGTATCCCTTGGCGTTGTGGGATGGCGTCGCTACCCCGACCGTCCGTGGCTGCGTGTCCCAAGTCTTGCTATTCTCATCCTACTTGTGCTGCAAATTCCCCTGGGCGGACTGCACGTCATTTTGGAAATTCCCCCGCTCACCGGCTTGATTCACACGGCCTTTGCCATGGCCATCGTGGGACTGGCTGCGGTTGTGTTCGCGTCCGCTCATCCCATGATGGGACATTTGGAAGAGACGGCTGACCCCTTTGCCCAGGATCGTCGCTTTGTCACCTGGACGACGGTTACTATGGTGATGGTGTACATTCTCTTACTTACCGGTTCTCTGGTCACCCGAACCGGTGCATCGCTGGCATGTCCGGCCTTCCCGTGGTGTGGTCTTGAGGGCGACGTGCCTTGGACGACTCAGACGGCCTTGCAGATGTTGCACCGTTACGTGGCCTTTACGGTGGCCTTCCTCGTGCTCGTGCTGGTATGGTGGATTCGGCAGCGTGCCCCTCATGGGGGCTGGCGCAGGTATGGGAATTTGCTCCTCATCGCCTTGCTGCTGCAATTCACCTTTGGGATGCTCAATGTGTGGTTGCGCTTGCCCTTCTGGTCACGCGCACTTCATCTAACGATAGGAGCAACTTTTTGGGTGTTGGTGGTTATCCTGTGGACGATGGTGTGGCGGCGGGCCCACGCCACATAGTGAGTGCACAGAAGTGGGGCGTAGCATTGCTGCGCCCCACCCACACATGACGGGCAACGAAAGCGAATACCCATGACCCTCCTTTGCTTTGACATCGGCAACACGCACATCGTCATCGGCGGATATGTGGGCGACGACCTCCTCTACCACTGGCGAATCGAGACGCACCACGACCGCACTGCGGATGAGTACGCGGTGCTGTTGCTCTCCTTACTGCAGATTGGTGGCATCTCCGCCGACGATGTGGATGACGTGGCCCTGTGCAGTGTCGTCCCGCCGTTGACCAGCACCTTTGTCGAAATTGCCCAAGAGTACCTCCATCACACCCCCCTGGTTGTCCACTCCGACCTGGATGTGGGCGTGCGCATTCTTGTGGACAATCCCCAGGAGGTGGGGGCCGACCGCATCGCCAACACGGTGGCTGTGGCCTCGCGCTACGGCGGGCCCGCCTGCGTGGTGGACTTCGGCACGGCTACGACGTTCGACATCATCAGCCGTGAGGGGGACTTCCTGGGTGGGGCCATTGCCCCTGGCCTGGGCATCGCGGCAGACGCGCTCGTGCGTCGCACCGCGAAACTCCCGCGCGTGGCCTTGGAGCCGCCCCCTTCACCCATAGGCAAGAACACGATTCACGCCATGCAGTCGGGCATTATGTGGGGGTACATCGGACTTGTCGAAGGGTTGGTGGAACGTTTTCGCGAGGTGCTGGGGAAGGACATGAAAGTCATCGCCACCGGTGGGCTGGCTCACACTATGGCCACACTGACCCCCGTCATTGGCCATGTCGATCCGTGGTTGACGTTGGAAGGCATTCGACTTATCTACAAGCGCAACCGGGGACGGTAACCGCTACCGTTTCCGCTTGCGCTTGCGCTTTTTCTTCGGCATGCGATAGCCGAGCCGCCGCAGTTCGTCCTCTTTCTTCCGCCACTTGTGCTTGACCTTCACCCAGAGGTCGAGGTACACGCGCTTGCCCAGCAGGGCCTCGATTTCCTCGCGCGCGGCCTGACCGATCTTCTTGATCATCCGCCCCTTCTCGCCGAGGATGATCATTTTCTGGGTTTTGCGTTCCACTACAATGATGGCCGAGATGTAGACGAGGTCGTCGCTGCGCTCCTTGAACTCATCCACCAGCACAGCCACCGAGTACGGCACTTCTTCCTGAAGAAAATGGAGGGCCTTCTCGCGGATAATCTCGGCGACAATGTCCCGTTCCTGCTGGTCGGTGACCATCTCCTCGGGGAAGTAGCGCGGGCCTTCGGGCAGGTTGTCTAACAGCAGGTCGAGCAGTTTGTCCAGGTTGTGGCCCGTGAGCGCGGAGATTTCCATCCACGCGGTGGGTTTCTCGGGTTCGAGCAGGCGGAAGATGGCGGTGCGATACAGTTGGGCCTGTTCACCCGTCACCAGGTCGCGTTTGTTGAAGGCGATAATGAGGGGACGACCCGCCCGGTCGCGCTTGATGATGTGGGCCACGTGTTGCTCCTCGGGCCCGGGAGGACGGGTGAGATCCACCAGCCAGAGGATGACGTCCGCGTCGGGGAGCGCGCCCGTGGCCTCCTCGACCATGAATTCCCCGAGTTTGTCCTTGGGAAAGTGAATGCCCGGCGTATCCACGAAAATAATCTGGCCCCGATCGAGGGTCAGGATACCACGAATGCGGGTGCGGGTGGTTTGGGGCTTGGGGGAGACGATGGCGACCTTCTGGCCCAGGTAGGCGTTCATCAGGGTGGACTTGCCCACGTTGGGGCGGCCTACAATGGCGACGAAGCCGGAACGGTGGCCCGGAGGGACGTCCCAGGGTGCGGGCGAAGCGTCGGCTTCCGGGGATGGGGCGGGTATGGGCTGGTCGGCTGGATGTTGCTCGTCGTGCGTCATGTGTTATGCGTCGTGCGTCGTGCGTCATTCATCGTGCGTTGTTCGTCGTTCGTCGTGCGTCACTTGTTCGTCGTCGCATTCTTTATCCTGCCGGGGCCTGACTCACGGCTGCGGGGGGGCGATG
>JALWHQ010000324.1 GCA_026983525.1 Anaerolineae bacterium
CCCTCCCGCAATGCCCATCCAGGCCACACCCGTCCCCCTGCCCCCGCGTCCAGAGAACGTCAACCCGCTTACCGGCCTGGTCGTCCCCGATCCGGCGGTGCTTTATCGCCGTCCCATTCACGTGCGCATCGGTAACGACCGCGTCATTCGCCCTCAGGAGGGACTCAACGCGGCGGACGTTATTTACGAGGAACTCATCGATAGCCAGGTCGACCCGCGCGATCCCAAGAAAGTGCACTCCTTCATGACCCGCATCACCGCGGTGTATTTGAGCCAGGATGCGCCCAAGGTGTGGCCCATTCGCAGCGCGCGATTGGTGAACATCGCTCTGGCCCGGGAATACCATGCGGCCCTGGTACACTCGGGAGCAAGCGATGGCATTCGCTATCGCCTGGCCCAGTCGCGCCAGGCGGGAGAGGATTTCATCGACCTGGACGAATTCTATCATCCCAGCATCTTCACGACCCACAAGGAGTACGATTGGCGCGGGAGCAAGTCCGTCGACCTGCGCAAGGTGCGGGCATACCTGGAAGCCAAAGGGTGGGAGAAGAACGTCAACCCGCGCGGATTTTACTTTGAGGAAACCCCACCGCCGAGCGGTCAACCCGGCACCGAAGTGTACATCCCCTATCCGGCCTGTTGCAGCGTGACCTGGCGCTACAATCCGCAAACGGGCATGTACGAGCGATATGTGCAAGGGCAGCCCCATGTGGACAGGGCCGACGGCAAGATTATTGCCGTCAGCAACGTGGTCATCCACTTTGCCAAACACGAGAACACGGACATGATCGAGGATTCCCTGGGCTCACGGGGTATCCGCATTTACCTGGACGGAGAGGGAGAGGTGTGGATCTTCCGCGATGGGAAGATGTACCGCGCCCGCTGGCGTCACGGCGACCGCTTCCAGATGACCGAGTACCTGGACATGAACGGCGAGCCCTTCCCCTTCAAGCCGGGGCGCACATGGGTTCAGTACGTGCCATTGGACTTCGACGTGAAGGTGAAATGACATGTACCGTTCACTGTTGCCGTTCTTTCGGCTCTTAGAACCGCCCGTCCCCGAACCGGCCGAGCGCCTGCGCGCGATCGTATCCCCCTTCTTCTACGTGGAGTCCGTGCGTGTGGAACCGGACGGGGTGATCACCTTTTACGGTCACCTGCTCTCCCCGGCTGAGGACGTGTTCCCACGGCTTCGGTCTGCGTTCGAGGCTGAAGGATTTACCCCCATGTTGCGCAAGGCCCAGGGCCGCGAAGTCGTGATCGCTGTGCCGGGTGTCATTCATCCCCGCCCCGTCAACTTGACCATCAACGTGCTCCTGTTCCTGGCCACGGTGGCCACGACCATGTGGGCCGGCAGTTTCCTGGCCGCCCCGCTCACCTCACCCACTGATATGCTCAATCCCTTGCGTTTACTCAAGGGATTGCCCTTTGCCTTGGCATTGCTTTCCATCCTGGGTATTCACGAGTTGGGGCACTACTTCATGGCTCGGCGTCATGGTGTCGATGTGACGCCTCCTTACTTCATCCCTGTTCCCTTTGGCTTGGGCACTTTTGGGGCGTTCATCCAACTGCGTTCTCCGGTGGAGGATAGGCGCTCCCTTTTCGATGTGGGGCTTGCCGGCCCCATAGCCGGGTTCGTCGTTGCCGTTCCGTTGATGGTGCTGGGGTTGGGGCTCTCCGAGATAGTTCCCCGGCCCTCACGCGTGATGGCTGCACCTTTGCTGGTCCAATGGTTAGGGAATATTATTCAACCTCATGGTCCGTATGAGGCCTTGAGACTTCATCCCATCGCTTTTGCCGCATATATCGGGCTTTGGGTCACGGCCATGAATCTGCTTCCTGTGGGCCAGTTGGACGGCGGACATGTGGCCTATAGTGTGTTCGGGTCTGCCTTCCGCCTCGTTGCTTGGGCTTCGATGTTCGTTATGGTGCTGATGGGGCTCACGGTTTGGTCGGGGTGGCTTATCTGGGCCGCGTTCGTAGCGTTGACCGGACCAGAGCACCCACCCCCGCTCAACGACATCACTCCATTGGACGCAAAGCGTTACGTTTGGTTTGGTATAGGTGTTTTAGTTTTTGCTGTGACTTTTCTCCCGCGCCCTTTTTGATTAGACATTTGACAAAGTTCTGAGGCGTGGAAAAGGAAGGAGGAAAAAGGAGGGGGTTATATGTTGTGGTTCGGTGAAGCCGAGTCACAACATAGAATTCTCTTTCTCCCTGCTTTGCGTGGCTAAGATTGTTTGCCATCGTACCACCAAGGAGGTAGTCAGTCTGATGGCGCGATACTCGCGAATTGTCGGGTGGGGGATGTATGTGCCTCCGCGCGTGATCACAAACGATGATCTAGCCCAGATTGTCGAGACCAGCGACGAATGGATCCGCACCCGCACGGGAATCCGCGAACGACACATTGTGGATAAACCCACGGAAAGCACCGCGACCTTGGCTGCGCGCGCCGCGCGCGCAGCCTTGGAGAAGGCAGGCCTTCCCCCTACCGCCCTGGACATGATCATCCTCGCTACCTCATCTCCTGAGCATCTCTTCCCGGCCACCGCCTGTATCGTGCAGGACGCGATTGGCGCGGTCAACGCCGGGGCGTACGACTTGAGTGCTGCCTGTTCTGGCTTTGTGTATGCATTGGTTATGGCTCACGGACTCATCGTCAGCGGCCAAGCCGATACCGTCATGGTCATCGGTGCGGAAACCCTTTCCCGCTTGGTGGATTGGTCGGACCGCAACACGTGTGTGCTGTTCGGCGATGGCGCGGGGGCGGTCATCCTCCAGGGAAGCGAGCAGCCTGGGGGACTGCTTTCCTCCGTGCTGGGGTCGGACGGCTCGGGCGCGTACCTCCTTTCCCTTCCCGCAGGCGGGAGCCGTCTGCCCGCCAGTCTCGAAACCGTGCGTAACGGCGATCACTACATCAAGATGGACGGAAAGGCGGTGTTCCGCTTTGCCACGCGCGTCATGGCAGAGGCCACCCGTCAAGTGGTAGAAAAGGCCGGCCTTACCTTGGACGACATCGATTTGATCGTGCCCCACCAGGCCAACATTCGTATCATAGAAACGTCTGTCGTCAAGCAATTGAAATTTCCCAAGGAGAAGGTGTTCATCAACCTGGACCGCTACGGCAACACATCGACTGCGTCCATTCCCATTGCCCTTGTAGAAGCGGTCGAGCAAGGACGCATTCAGCCGGGTGACCACATTGTGTTGGTGGGGTTCGGGGCCGGCCTGACCTGGGCTGCAGCCCTCGTTGAGTGGGGACCGGAATTACCACCGCCTTCTCGCTGGCGACAGTTCCTGTATGGATTGTTCTACCCGTTGGGACGCATTCGGTCCGCGTTCCGTAGGATACGGCGCCGATTTTTCGCCTATTGGTTCGGCACGCGCGAGCGTTCGGAGGAGGAGTGGCGCCGCTTGCGCGGGGAGAAATCGACGTCCTCCTCCGAACCTGATACTTGATACCTGATACCCGATACCTGATACCTGTTTCAGAAACCTTGTCGCAGAATTGACGAGACATGCGAGGAAAACCCTATGACGACGTTACTGCTCCGCCACGCGGATATTCTGGTCACCATGGATCCGGAACGACGGATCATTGAAGATGGTGCCATCTTCGTGCGCGACAATGTCATTCAGCAAGTGGGAAGGACGGAGGAACTGCCTGAGGAGGCAGATACGGTCATCAACGCTCGCGGCATGATCGTGCTTCCCGGCCTGGTCAATACTCACCACCATCTCTACCAGACCCTGACGCGCGCTGTGCCCGAAGCCCAGAATGCCAATCTCTTCCAATGGCTGAAGACCTTGTACCCCATCTGGGCAGAACTCACGGGAGAGGCCGCGTACGTCAGCGCCCTGGTGGGCATGGCCGAACTGATCCTCTCCGGTTGCACGACGACGAGCGACCACCTCTACCTGTTCCCCAACGACGTCAAACTTGACCACACCATATACGCGGCGCGCGAGATCGGCATCCGCTTCCACGCCAGCCGCGGCAGCATGTCCCTGGGGGAATCCAAGGGCGGGCTGCCCCCCGACCGCGTCGTAGAGGATGAGGAGGCCATTCTCAAGGACACGCAACGGGTAATCGAGACGTTCCACAACCCGGAGCGCTTTGCCATGGTGCGCATCGTGGTCGCCCCGTGCTCGCCCTTTTCCGTCACCCCCGACCTGATGCGCGAGTCCATCGCTATGGCCCGCTCCTACGGTGTTCACGCCCACACCCACCTGGCCGAGACCCTGGACGAGGAACGATTTTGCCTGGAAACGTTCGGCAAGCGCCCGGTGGAGTACGCGGAGGAATTGGGGTGGGTCGGGGATGACGTGTGGTATGCGCACGGTATCCACGTCAACGACCGGGAAATCGCCCTGCTGGCCCGCACGCAGACGGGGGTCGCGCATTGCCCCTCTTCGAACATGCGCCTGGGCTCGGGGATTGCTCCGGTGAAGAAGTACCTGCGCGCGGGCGTCCCCCTTGGGCTGGGCGTGGATGGCTCCGCCAGCAACGACAGTTCGCACATGCTGGCCGAAGCCCGGCAAGCCATGCTCCTCCAGCGCGTTCAGGGGGACCCGGCCGGCCTTACTGCCTGGCAGGCCCTGGAGATCGCCACAGTGGGTGGGGCACGGGTGTTGGGCCGCGACGACATCGGCATGTTGGCCCCCAACATGGCCGCGGACTTCATCGGCTTCCGGCTGGAGCGCCTGGATTACGCGGGCGCGCTCCACGACCCCATCGCCGCGCTGGTCTTTTGCACCCCGCAGAAAGTGGACCTCAGCGTCATCAACGGCAAAGTCATCGTCGAGGATGGGCACTTTGCGAATTTCGACCCCGAACCCATTGTGCGCAGACACAACGCCATTGCCCGTCAAATGGTGGAACAGGCCCGCGCGCGATGACCTGCCCTTCTTCTAATGCAAGACTAACACTTCACTTGCGCCCCTCTTGCACTTTTGTGTGCATAATACGGCAAGCGCGACTCCGCGCGTGTGTTATAGATGGCTTGCTGCTCCGGGTGTTCGATTGGGCTTGATGATCACAAGCCGGAGAAATGAGAGGATGGCCATGGTCAAGAAACGTGTCAAGATACCCGTGAAAACAGCACAACAGGATCCCGAACCCGACGTGCGAGAAGAAGAAGTTCGTGAGGCAGACGAGCAGCAGGAGGGACACGTGGAACAGCCGGAGGCGGGTGAATCTCAGGAAACGGCTGAGCCTGAAAGCGAGACGACACCCGTGGATACAGAGGCGTTGAAGAAAGAGGTGGAACAGTTGAGAGAGGAACTGGAAAAGGCCCGCGCGGAGGCTGCTGAGTACAAGGATCGCTGGCTGCGGGCCGTGGCCGAGATGGAAAACATGCGCAAGCGGTTGGAAAAGCGCTTCACCGATGAGGCGGAACGAGAGAAGCGCCGCTTCTTGCGCGCTATTCTCCCCCTGGTGGACAACCTGGAAATGGTCATCAAGCACAGCGAGACCAATCCCGAGGTCTTGCGTGAGGGGGTCAAGATGATCTATCAGGACCTCCTGCGCACCCTGCAGACCGAGGGATTGGAGCCCATCCCCAGCGTGGGGCAGAAATTCGACCCCTTCCTGCACGAGGCCGTGGAAGTCGTGGAAACAAAGGAGCACCCCGAGGAGACGGTGGTTGACGAGGTGCAACGGGGCTATCGGTACAAGGGCGAACTGTTGCGCCCCGCGCGCGTGCGCGTGGCGAAGAAAGACGGCAAATAAACACGCTCGCACATTCATCACCTGAATTACAGGCGCGCTTATGGACTTCAAGGACTACTACAAAATTCTCGGCGTCAGTCCTAACGCCAGCGAAAAGGAAATAAAGAGCGCGTACCGTCGCCTGGCTCGCAAGTATCACCCGGACGTCAACCCCAATGATCCCAAGGCGGAAGAGCGCTTCAAGGAAATCAACGAAGCGTATGAAGTGCTCTCTGATCCCGAAAAGCGGCGCAAGTACGATCAAATGCGCCAGCAGTACGAGGCGTGGAAACAGGCCGGCGGTCGGGGAACCTTCGACTGGAGTCGTTGGGCGACGGGAGCGCCTGGGAACTATGGCCCAGGCCACGTTCACGTCGAGTACGTCTCCCCGGAGGATTTGGGAGACTTCTCCGACCTGTTTGGTGACCTGGGTGGTCTGGGAGGCTTCTCCGACTTCTTCGAGACGTTCTTTGGGGGCGCCGGGCGCAGGCGCCAACCCCGTCCTCGTCGCGGCCGGGATGTGGAGCAGCCCCTGCAAATCACCTTGGAAGAGGCCTTTCACGGGGGCACCCGGCGCATTCAGTGGGAGGACGGAAGCACCATCGAGGTACGCATCCCGCGCGGCATAGACACGGGAAAGCGCATTCGCGTGCGCGGCAAAGGAACCCCGGGCATGGCCGGAGGCGAGCCCGGCGATCTTTACCTGAAGGTGGAGGTGCTCCCGCACCCCGTCTTCGAACGCCGCGGGGATGACCTGTACGTCAAGGTGCCGGTGGACCTGTACACCGCCGTACTGGGCGGGGAAGTCAAGGTCCCGACCATGACCGGATCCGTGATGCTCAAGATTCCACCCGGAACGCAGAACGGCAAGATTTTCCGCCTGCGAGGATTGGGAATGCCTAAACTGCGCAATCCAGATCAGCGTGGTGATCTCTACGCTGAGGTGGTCATACAAGTCCCGACATCCTTGACCCCTGAAGAGCGTCGATTGTTCGAACAACTGCGCGACCTTGCCCGTAAGAAGGAAGTGACGACATGAGTTCGATGAACAAAAAGCACGGCTACTCGATGGTAAGGTACGAGGAGGTGCCTTACGACGAAGTCCCGCGCTTTTCCCTGCATGTAGCCGCGCACCTGGCAGGGGTGTCGCCGGCTATAGTCCGTCGGCTGCAGGCGGAAGGATGGGTTCGCCCTAAGCCCATGCCGGGCGGAGGGCTGGGGTATTCTATCCGCGATGTGCGCATGTTGCGCCGGGTGCGTGAGTGGCGGGACCTCTTGGGGATGAACCTGGCGGGGATTGAGGTGGCCCTCCGCCTGCGCGATCAGGTGCTGGCCCTCCACGAGGAATTGCTCCGGCTGGAAGAGGAGATGGCGCGGCGCGAGCGAGAATTGTACCGAGAAATCCAGCGCCTGCGCCGATTGATATCCGAAGATGCTGAGTGGAAGCCATAGTCAGGTTGCAGATCCCCCCTGGGGACGAGCCTTCATCTTTTTCCTCGTTTTAGAAAACATTTCTGTTGCCTAAATTGGCAAATTCCCCCGATCGGCATTACAATAGAGATGCTGGTTGACTGGACTTTTGATGAACGGCCGCTGGCCGTGAGTAAGAGAGGTGAGTGGGAAAAGAAGGGAGAAAGAGAACTATATGTTGTGGCTCGGCGAAGCCGAGCCACAACATATAGCCTCCTTCTCTTTCCCTCCTCCTCCCTTTTCCACGCCTCAGGACTTTGTCAAAAGTCCAATGGTTGACCGCTCAAGAGAAAAGAGTGTCTCGAAAACATTTGCCAAAGGAGGTGACACCATGGCTCACGAACTTCCCGCTCTTCCCTACCCGTACGACGCGTTGGAACCCTATATCGACGCCCGCACGATGGAGATTCACCACACCAAGCACCACCAGGGGTACGTGAACAAACTCAACGCCGCCCTGGAGAAGTACCCCGAACTTCAGGACGTCGCTCTCGAGGACTTGCTGCGCAACATCGCCAGCGTGCCCGAGGACATTCGCACCGCGGTGCGCAACAACGGCGGCGGCCATGCCAACCACAGCCTGTTCTGGACGATCATGAGCCCCAATGGGGGCGGCGAGCCCACGGGAGAACTGGCGGCAGCCATCAACGAGGCTTTCGGCAGTTTCCAGGCCTTCAAGGACGCCTTCTCCCAGGCTGCAGCCACCCGCTTCGGCAGCGGCTGGGCCTGGCTGGTCGTCGATGCCTTCGGCAAGTTGAAGGTGTACTCCACACCCAACCAGGATAACCCCTACATGGATGGGTTCACCCCCATTCTCGGGCTGGACGTGTGGGAGCACGCGTATTATCTGAAGTACCAGAATCGGCGCCCCGAATACATCCAGAACTGGTGGAACGTGGTGAATTGGGAAGAAGTGGCCCGTCGCTACGCGGCCGCGAGGAAGTAGTGAGGACGTACCAGCGAGAGGTATAGCACGTAATGCGCAATGCGTGAAGTATCCGTATGGATCACTACGCATTGCGCATTACGTGTCTTTACCTGCCTCCCGCGATCATGTGCAGTACTTTTACGTCGTCCCCGTCCTGTACCTGGCGCGTGTCCCATTCTTCTTTGGGGATGATTTCCCCGTTCACGGAGATGACGAGCATGGGGAACGTAAATTTCAATTCATTCAGGATGTCCCGGATGGTCATACCGGGCTTCCACTCGACGTCGAATTTGTCGTTTACGCGAATCATCGGTCACCTCGGTGCACGATGGACGATGGACGATAGACGATAGACCATCGTCCATCGTCTATCGTCTATCGTCCCGTTTCCTCCAACGCCTTCTTCACCACCCGCACCACGTCGGGGAAGTCGATCTCCAAGCGGCGCAGGGTCTCCAGGGTGGGGATGCCGTCCTTGGTCCAGCCGCGGCGCTCGTACACCGCGTCCAGCAGTTGGTCGTAGCGCTTCATGCGGTGCTCGCGCAGGATGCGCATCTTCTCCTCGGTGCTCAGTCCCTCGGGGTCGACGCCGATTTCCTCCTTCAACTGCTTGTCGTAGCGCTCGCGGCGGGATTCATACTCCTCGACGGTGACGGGGCCCACCGCGCGGTAGGGCGGGTAATCGTGCTCGCGGCGGCCCGACCCACGGCGCAGGTTGAACACCCGCTGGAAGTTGTACACCCGTTCGCTGGAGAGAATGAGGTCGTCGGGCGTGGTGGGGACGCCCGTCATGCCCTCCACCAGCCAGCAGTAGTTCTCCACGTGTTCGGGCACTTTGTGCGGCTCAGGCTGGAACGCGTTATCCGCGGGCTCGATGTCGTTCCACGGCAGTTTGCACAGCCCGTGCAGGCTGAACCACGTCCGCCACATGGGGAAGTAGTGCAACGCCTCGGCCTTGTCCTCGAAGGTCGGGATCTGGTTGTTCACCATGTCCATGAAGATGAGCCAGGCCTCGTCGTGCTGGGGCCCCTTGTTGGCAATGGCATAGCCGCCCTGCTGGGCCAGCGATTCCTTGGTCACGTAGAAGGAGAACTCCAGCCCCTTTACCTCCATGCCAATGTCGTTGAGGAAGTCGGGGTCGGCGCCGTAAGTCTCGACGAAGAATTGCTTCATCCAGCGCACGCCCTGGCCGACGATGAGGCCGAAGCCTTCCCCGCGCGCCAACTGGTGCAGGGTCTCCAGCACTGCATCAATGTTGCCCCAGGTGAGATCCAGGCCACCCGTGCGCTCGCGGTTCAGAATGCCCCGCTGGTAGCACTCCATGGCAAAGGCCATCGAAGTGCCGAAGGAGATGGTGTCGATGCCGTAGGTGTCGCAGTAGAAGTTGAGTTCCAGCACCGCGTTGGGGTCGAAGATGCCCAGGTTCGCGCCCAGGCCCGCCGCGTTCTCGTACTCCGGTCCGTCCACGAGGACCACATCTCCCTTGAAGGGGCCCGTGCGCAGGTGGAAGTGATCCACGCCGTGGGAGCAGGAGAGCATACACCCGTAGTGGCAGCCGTCGGGCACACCCTGGGTAAAGAGGCCCATCCAGACGATCTTGGAAATCTTGTGCGCGTCCTCGTGCATCCCGTACTGCCAGTTGTACACGGGCAGCAGGTCGTAGTCGTTCATAATACCCACCAGGTAGGGGGTGCCCACCTTGCGCATCTGGTTCTGCTTGTCGTCCAGTTCGACGATTTCCTTGTTGATGCGCTGGCTGGCCTTGCGGATCAGTTCGGGCTTGGCGGGGTTGTTGGACTTGGCGGTGAAGCCCGACTTGCGTACGACGATGGCCTTGATGCGCTTGTCGCGGAAGACGGTGCCCGTGCCCCCGCGCGCGGCCTGCTTGAAGCGCACCTCCTTGCGTCGCAGGTCGTACCAGGAGAAGTTGAGCATCCCGTAGCGGGAGAACTCCGCGCCATGCCCCGCGGTCACGACCGCGATGTTGCGCTTGTCCGCCTCGTTCTTGGCGTACATCTCGGTGAGGGCCCGGCCCAGCAGGTGGGCGTAGGGCTCCTCCAGCGGCGCTTCTTCGATGGTGATGGTGCCCGTGTCGCCGTCGATGACGATGATGACGTCGCGGTCGGCCTTGCCCTGGATTTCGAGCGCGTCGAAGCCCGCGCCCTTCAGGTAGGGGCCGACCATGCCGCCCACGTTGCTGTCGATGACCAGGTTGGTGAGCGGGGAGATGGTGACCACGGTGGATTTGCCCGTGCCGGGATAGGAGAGGATGCCGCACAGGGGGCCGTTGGCGATGATCAGTTCGTTCTCGGGGTCGTTCCAACGCGTGTCGTCCTTGACCGCGTTCCACAACAGCCAGAGCGCGAAGCCACGCCCGCCCGTGAAGATGCGCTTCATCTCCTCGGTGACCGGCTTTTCTTCGATGGTCATGTCCGAGAGGTTGATGTACAGGGTGCGGTTGGCGTAGCCTCTCTCTACCGGCCGAAGTTCGTAGTGGTATTCGGCCAACTTCCGGTGCGCCTTCTTCAGCACTTCCACTGGAATGACGCTCATCGTTAACCTCCTCCTTTGGTCAAGCGACTGAAACAGCCTTACGGAGCAAAGTGCGCTCTTCTATGCGGTAACGGCGAGAAATGCACAGCGCGGGGGCGATGGGGTGAATAGGTCCGGTCAAAAGGACACGTTGAACACATGCGAAATTCGTCCGCGTACGGTATCCCCCACCACATGTGGGGAGCAGATCTTTCACCAGGGGAAATTATAAACGAAGGGGGGAGTTTCTCAAAATGGAACCGCGCCGACATGGCTTTTGGGAAGCGTGACGCAGAATGCCGCGCTCCCCAGACTCTGCTTGCGTCACACCCGACCAAAGATATGCGTGACCGCCGTTGCCCCCGTGCCGCCCAGGTTTTGGGCCATGCCGACGCGCGCGTTGGGCACCTGACACTCGCCCGCTTCCCCGCGCAGTTGCTGCACAACCTCCACAATCTGGTAGACCCCGGTCGCGCCCAGGGGGTTGCCCCGCGCTTTCAGTCCGCCCATGGTGCTGATGGGAATCAGCCCATCGCGACCGATGCCGCCCTCCTGGGCCAGGCGGATGGCCTGGCCGCGCGCGGCAAAGCCGCACGCTTCCAGGGAGAGCGCGGCCATGATGCTCGTGCTGTCGTGCAGTTCGAAGACGTCCACGTCCTGGGGCGTGAGGCCCGCCTGGGTGTAGGCCGCGTGGCTGGAAAGGTAGGCCGCCTCCAGGAAGAGGGGATCCTTGCGGTCGTGAACCGCGAGCGCGTCGGTAGCCACCGCGGAGGCGAGCACGCGCACGAGAGGCTTGTCCGTCTTCGCCAGTTCGCCCATTTTGTCCGCGGCACAGAGCACCACCGCGGCCGCGCCGTCGCAAATGGGGCTGACGTCGAACATGTTGAGCGGGTCGGCCACGGGGCCCGCTTTCGCGTACGCCTTCTCGCTGATGGCGCGGCGGAACATGGCGTTGGGATTGCCCACCGCGTTGGCGTGCGCGGTGATGGGGAAGACCGCGAAGGCCTCGCGCGGCACGTCGAACTCGTGCATGTAGCGGCGCATGAGCAGGGCCTGCACCGCGTTGGGCGTCAGGCCGTGAATGCCCTCGTATTCCTGGTCGAGGACGGACGCGTGGGCCTCGTTCACCTCCTCCGCGGAGCGCTCGCTCATCTGCTCCACGCCCACGACCACGACCACGTCGGCCAGGCCGCCGGCCACGGCCATGTAGCCCCAGCGGAACGCGGCCGCGCCCGACGCGTCCCCCGCATCCACGTGCACGGCCTCCACCCCGCGCAGGCCTACGAAGTCCGCGATGAGCGCGCCCAGGTGGCCTTGCCCCGCCAGCAGCGGCGCCAGCGTGTTCCCCACCACGAGCGCGTCCACGCGCGCCACACCCGCTTCTTCCAACGCGGGCATGATGGCATCGTGGGCCAGGTGCCGCAACGAGCGTTCCCAGTATTCACTCACGCGAATGGCGTTGATACCTGCGATAACTACGTCGCGCATGTAGCGTGCTCCTTGGCGTGATGCGTGATGCGTGATGCGTGATGCGTGATGCGTGATGCGTGATGCGTAATGCGTAAGGGGCTCGCTTAGCGAGTAGGTCGTCTCTACACAGCCAACCTCCCTTCAAATTACGAATTACGAATTACGCATTACGAATTACGTAACCAACTTCCCCCTAAACCTCGCGTACATTCCGTAATCGATCTCCACCCGTCGGGCGATGTAGTCGCGCGTGCGGGGGGCGTTGTCTCGACGCTCGAGGATCTTGTCCGTCACGCGCAGGTCGAACGCGTCCGAGCCCGCGCCCGAGCCAAAGGAGACGAGCAGGATGCGGTCGCCGGGTTGGGCTTCGTCCAGGATGGCGGTGAGCCCGACCATGGCCGAGCCCGAGTAGGTGTTGCCGATCTCCCCCACCAGCAGGCCCGTCTGGTATTGCTCGGGCGTGAAGCCGAGCATTTTCGCCACCCGCTGGGGGAACTTGAGGTTGGGCTGGTGGAACACCGCGTAGCGGTAGTCCTCGGGCTTGGTGCCCATCTCCTCCATGAGGGCTTTGGCCGCGCTGGTGATGTGGTGGAAGTACGCGGGCTCGCCCGTGAAGCGCTGGCCGTGGCTGGGGTAGTCCGCGCCCGCCCGCCGCCAGAAGTCGGGCGTGTCCGTGACGTAGGAGAGGGACCCCTGGATGACGGCCAGCGCGCCCTCCGCGGGGCCGATGATGAAGGCCGCGCCCCCCGCGGCCGCGGTGTACTCCAGCGCGTCGCCGGGCCGCCCCTGCGCGGTGTCCGCGCCGATGGCCATAGCATAGTTGGCCATGTTCGACCCCACGAAGCCGATGGCCGCCTGCATGGCCTCGGTCCCCGCCTTGCACGCGAACTCCCAATCGCCCGCCTGGACGTAGGGCACCGCGCCCAGGGCCTCGGCCACGATGGTGGAGGTGGGCTTCACCGCGTAGGGGTGGGATTCGCTCCCCACCCAGATGGCGCGCAGGTGCTCGGCGTGGATGCCCGCGCGCGCGAGCGCGTTGCGCGCCGCCTCAATAGCGATCGTCGCCGTGTCCTCGTCCAGCCCCGGCACCGCCTTCTCCCGCACGGGTAAGCCCCCCTTGCCCCCCGTCCACATGCGGGAAATCTCCGCCGCGGGAATGCGGTACCGCGGCACGTAGGCGCCATAGCCGGTGATGCCGACGGGGCGGGTCGGCGTGAGTAAGCGTGTTGGCATGAGAAAGACCCTCCGATGCGTAATACGTAATGCGTGATGCGTGATACGTGATCTGTAATGCGTAATGCGTAATACGTAATTCGTAATTTGAAGGGAAGTAGGCTGTGTAGGGACAACTTCCTCGCTAAGCCCCCTCTTACGCATTACGCATTACGATTTACGAATTCTCTCCAGTATTTCCCTCGCCCTGCTCTCCCGCACGTTGCCTTCTTCGACCAGTCGCGCGGCGACTTCGTCGATCTCCTCTCCTTCCGCGCCGGCCGCGATGGCGACCTGCCGCGCGTGCAGGCGCATGTGCCCCCGCTGGATGCCCTCGCTGGCCAGGGCGCGCAGGGCGGCCAGGTTCTGGGCCAGGCCCACCGCGACCATGATCTCGGCCAGCTCCTGCGCGGTGCGCACGCCCAGGATTTTCAGGGCCACGCGCGCGGTGGGGTGAACCTTGGTCGCGCCGCCCACGATGCCCACGGCCAAGGGCAGTTCCAACTTGCCCACGAGGAGATCGCCCATCATGTACCAGTCAGTGAGCGCGCGGTACTGGCCGTCGCGCGCGGCCCAGGCGTGCGCGGCCGCCTCGATGGCCCGCCAGTCGTTGCCCGTGGCGATGGCCACCGCGTCGATGCCGTTCATGATCCCCTTGTTGTGCGTGGCCGCGCGGTAGGGGTCCGCGCACGCGAACGCGTTGGCCTCCACAATGCCGCGGGCCACGTCGCGGCCGTTCATCCCCTTCTCAGAGAACGCGCTCACCGGGATGCGACACACGGCCCAGGCCCGCCGTTCCGTGGTGTAGTTGGAGAGAATGCGCAGGTTGACACGGCCGCGGGTCAGGCGCTCCACCTCGGGCGCGAGGCGCTCCACCGCGGTGTTCACCAGGTTCGCGCCCATCGCGTCCCGCACGTCCAGGTGCAGGTGGACGACGAGCATAGGCCCCGCGGGCGTCTCGCGCAGGATGCGCACGGTCAGGTCGCGGGCCCCGCCCCCGCGCGCCACCAGGGTCGGATGCACCTGGTCGACGCGGGCCAGGAGGTCTTCCTTCGCGTCCAGAACGGCCTGCCGCGCCGCGTCCAGGTCGGGCACGTCCAGCACCTGGATCTGGCCGATCATGATGGGGTCGGTGCTGCCCGTGAGGAAGCCCCCGCCCGCGCGGGCAATGCGCGCCGCGTTGCTCACCGCGGCCACCACCGAGGGCTCCTCCACGGCCATGGGGACGAGCACCTCCCGATCGTTGATGATGAAGTTCAGGCCCAGGCCCAGGGGCAGCGCGTGCCGCCCGATCACGTTCTCGATCATCTTGTCCGCCTGGGCCAGGGAGAGGCTCTCCCTCAGCGCCGCCACCTCATCGGACGTCAACTCCGCCCACTCCGCCACGATGCAGGTGCGCTCGTCAAGCAATAGGTTGTAGAAGCCGGGAATGCGGGATGTCTTCATGGTGATTTGACCATAGACGATGGACGATGGTCGAGTGCTATCGGCCAATCGGTTGTTAGATATTGGGTATTGGATATCAGGTATTGGGTATCGAATATTAGGCAGACGTTGTGTCTTGACAAGCGGGCCTCACTACCCGAACTCAATACCCAATACCCTGTAGGGTCCGGTAATGTTGTACCCACGATAGTCTTGGCAAATCATACCCATAGTATGGTACCTTAACAACGGAAAAGGCATCTTAGGGTTAGCAGGCGAGGTGAAGGAGGGGAGGCCATGCCACG